>JANPDC010000152.1:0-6512 GCA_031431275.1 Bacteroidota bacterium | reverse complement strand
ACTTGAAATTTTCTTTTGAAGAGAAAGTAAAAATAATTTACTTTCCCCTCGCAAGACTAAATTTTTTTTCCCACACAAAACTAGGAAAATAAATGATATTTTATTTGGTTTTGAGCACAGTTCTTTGTTAGCCGTTGTTTTTTTAAAATGGTAAGTCTTCAATTGGTGAACTTTGAGATGCAATTGAACTAATCGCCTCAACTACCTCTGCACTACTAAAAATTTCTTTCAGTACATTACCAAATTCATCTAAATCTTTAACACTATATTTTTTATCAGTTAAGTTGGAAAATATAGAAATAGGAAAGATTTTAATTGTTTGGTGTGCTACTCTTAATAAAGTAAAACTATAACCTAAACTAGGTGAAACAATTTTCATAGAATGAATAAAAATTTCTCCAGTGAAATCTTTTTCAGTTTCAATATCATTAGATGAATTTGTTGAGAAACTTGACAATGTTCCTTGAAGTTTTCCATTTGTTGCTTTTGATAAAAAATTTATTTGTTCATTTAAAAACTCCTTTGGAGTTATTTTATGAGTAACTTGATTAATATTATTTGGCCATAAATTTTCCATAATCTTCTATTTTTTTTAGTTTAATTTGTAGTTTAATTGGCAAGTGATCTGATATATTTTTATTGATTACTGTAAATTGACTTTTTTTATGTAATAATGGTTTATCATTAATACTTGAAATAATATCTAATTTATTTTCGTCAAAATTACTAATAAGTTCTGGTCTTATCATTACTTGATCATACATATTCCAGAAATGATTAATTGGTCTATAAGAATTGTAGAAATGTGTACCTTGGACTGTTCCTTTTGATTTTTCACCTAGAAAATTCCACATTGGATTATAGAAAAAACTATATGCTCTTGAGTTATAATTTCTTGTTTTTGTCAAGGCAATTTCTTTATTGTTTATATTATGCAATCCTTTTGAACTTATTAACCCATCTTCAAAAGGATTCATATTAAAGTCTCCAATTATTATTGTGTTTTTAGTTTCAAAAATTAATTCAACTTTTTCAATATCATCTTTTAATTCTATACATAAACTTAAATAATCAGTTGGAGTATAATTAATTTTTGATGGAAAATGAGTTACTGTTAAAATTGTGTTTTCGGAATTTTTTGCTTCTAACAAATAAATACCATATCTACCGTGCCCACTTTTTTCAGTAATTTTCAATCCTTCAATACAAGAAATAATTTTAGTTTTTTTAAATAATACATTTTCGTATAAACGAAAATTTGAGTTTATGTTTTTTAAACTATTTATTAAAAATAAATCATTAGCAGTATTTTCAAGAAGAATGATAAAATTTATTTTATGTTGACTTACAAGTTCTAATATTTCCTCAATAAGTTGATTTTTGAATGTATTCCAATATAGGATGTTTAATTCTATCATTTGTTTCTTTTAAAATAACGGCTAACGTCTCGTGGCTTGGCGTCAGTTGGGGATTTGGTTAGCCAAATGTATCGATTTAAGACCGAACTTCCAAGTACAAAACCAACTTTAAAGTTTGCCTAAAACCCCAATTGCGCCAAACCGCTGTTGTGCGTTGTTTATTTGTATGTTTCAATTTTACTTTCCCATTTACTTTTTTCTAAAAATTTTTTATAATCCTTGATGTTTAACATTTCGTCTATTGCTATCTTTTTATCAGTTGCATTTT
The DNA here is from genome assembly GCA_031431275.1 of Bacteroidota bacterium. Classification (GTDB taxonomy): domain Bacteria; phylum Bacteroidota; class Bacteroidia; order Flavobacteriales; family Flavobacteriaceae; genus Flavobacterium. The sequence goes on along the minus strand of JANPDC010000152.1, from coordinate 4,826 downwards.
CATAATAAGATTTGCATATTTGATACCCGATCCAATATCCTTGATCAGGAAAATTTTCTGGTGTCGATTGTTGAGAATTTGCTATCCAATTATCGTATTTATCTAAATATATATCATTTTTGAATTTTGTCCAAATAGATTTCTCTCTACCTTTGGCCCATTTATATAAATCTGGATTTGCATTTTTTCCGGAAATTAATTCACCTATAAAATCTGCCATTCCTTCCTTAATTGCATAACATAGTGTTGTTTTTTCGTTTAATAAACCATCCTGTTGATAATGAATAAGTTCGTGTGCGATTACATTAGGTAAATTCGACCAATCACTCATTCTTGATTTTATTTGAAAGTTAAACTCTGTTTGGTCAACTTCTTTATCAATACAATATTGGTTAATACCGATTAAAAGACCATTTTTTGAAACCGTTCCTCCAGAAGTAAATGCACCTATAACAAAATATACATCTGGAAATTTTGCTTGACTATAAATTTCTTTTAGTTTTAGAAATGACTTTAAAAAATCTTGTTTTCTTTCTTCTATTTCTTTGGTTTTATTCTCTATTGTAGCATAAAATTTTGGATATGAGTTTGTAGTTTCTATAAATTTATCAATGCTACTAACTTTAAAGCCCATATAATCTTTCATTCCTAAAGAGGCTTTTTCAAAATATAACTTTTTAAATATTTTTTTTCTATTAATCGTGTCTCTTAAAGCCGTTTTATAAGCAAACCAAAAATTATCTATATCAGAACTATAAAATTTAACTTTTCTTGGATCATCATTTAATTTTTTATTACTTTCTTTTAAGTTCTTAACAATTTTTTTCCATTCTTTTTCTGAATGAAGATTTATTAAATCGGTATCTTTTACTAAATTTTTTTTATCATCATAACCATTTCTTATTGCTTTTTTTAAAATTATTATTGCACTATCTTTTTTTGATTCGAGACTTAAACAGCAAGATGCATTGTAATATGCACTAGATTTTTTATTCTGAAAATCTGAATTTTCTGCTAATTTTAAATAATATTTTATTGCCAAATTATAACTCTTTGCATTGTATAAACTGTCTGCTATTTTTCCATTATTTTGTTCTACAGATTTGACTTGACTATAAATATTTGTATTTATTAAGAATACAATCAATGTAATAAAACCTAGTTTTCTCATTTTTCTCTATTATTTTGGTTTAAATAACGCACAACTCATAAATATACGCAATTCTAAAATTTGCAAATATCTAATAGTTTCATTTTAAATGTTTTACTATCGACAATACAAAAAAACGCAATGCGGAATATTTTTATTGTTAATTTTATAATTCAAATATAATCTTTTTTTCTAAAGATAACTCAAAAATTTTATCCCACTGCTTCTTTGTAAACTCGCAAACAACGCTCTCTAGCAAATTTGTGTTCTACAATTGGCTCTGGATAAAACTTAGTTTCCAATTCTGGAATCCACTTTTTGATGTATTTTAAGTCTTTATCGAATTTTTTTATTTGTTCCGTTGGATTAAAAATCCTGAAATAGGGTGCGGCATCCACGCCACTTCCTGCAGCCCATTGCCAGTTGCCCACATTGCTAGATTGTTCGTAATCTAATAATTTTTGAGCAAAATAGGTTTCGCCCCAGCGCCAATCAATCAACAAATGTTTGCAAAGAAAACTTGCCACAATCATTCTCACTCGATTGTGCATGTGTCCTGTTTTGTTGAGTTCTCGCATGCCCGCATCAACAAAAGGATAACCCGTTTTTCCATCGCACCATTTTTGAAATAATTCTTCGTTGTTGTCCCAAACAATTGCATCGTATTTTGGTCTGAAACTCGATGATTTGGTGTGTGGATAATGCCAAAGTATTTGCATAAAAAATTCGCGCCAAATTAATTCTTTAAAAAAAGTTTCATTTTTGCTTTCGATGGCTTTTGCAATCATTTTGCGAACAGAAACAGAACCAAATCGAAGATGAACACCCAACATGGATGTTCCTATAATTCCAGGAAAGTTTCGGGTTGCCTCATAATTATCAATTAATTTTTCTGAAACATTGAATTCAGGAATTGTTATATTTGAAGGTTCAAAACCAATTTCTTGTACACTCAAAAACGGATATTTATGTGTCGCAACATTAGATAAAATGGTTTCTGATTTGAAGTTTTCAAGGGTTATTTCTTTAAATTTTGATTTCCATTTATTGGAGTAGGGTGTATAAACCACATAGGGCAGACCGTCGTCTTTTGTGATTTCTGATTTTTCAAAAATTACTTGATCTTTGTAATTTTTGATTTCAATGGTATTTTTTTTCAATAATTCGTATACCATTTTATCACGTTCACGAGCATATGGCTCATAATCATGATTAAAAAATACTTTTTCAATTTTATTTTCAGATATAATTTGTTTCCAAATAATTTCAGGTTCTCCATGAAAAACAGCCAAAGATTTTCCAATTTTATTCAATTCTTGGTTTATTTTCTCTAGTCTCGAGTGAATGAAATTCACACGTGCATCGTCTTTTTTGAGTTCATTCAATATTTTATCATCAAATATAAACAGGGGCAAAACTTCTGAATTAGAAGATAGTGCCTCGAAAAAACCTTTATTGTCATCTATTCGTAAATCACGACGGAACCAAAATATATTCATTTTATTATTTTTTAAATTCTCCAAAAATTTCTACTAATTTGGCTTTTCTGTAAGCAAATATCTCTTCTAATTTTGGTTTTACTAAAAACGGATGTACGATTTGCCCTAAAATTCCTAACGGAACTTTGTAATCAATCAAGTCTTCCATTTCAACGCCGCCATCAATTTCTTTTATGAAATGTTTGTGATGCCACATGGCATAGGGACCATATAGTTGAACATCAACAAAATAATCGTTTTCTTTTAGATGCGTGATTTCCGAAATCCATTTTGCGGGAATTCCAAGTAATGGTGTTACTGAATATTGAATAATTTGTCCTGCGTACAACGTTCTATTGTCGTTAGAAATTTTTTTGAAATTCATGTACGAAGGCGTCATGACTGACAAATTATCTGAATTTGACAAAAAATCCCATGCTTCTTTTAGCGTAATTGGAACATTTTGTTTATTGGAAAATGTATAAATTTTCATTTAATTTTTTTGTAAAATTACAAAAATTGTTTAACATTATTCAATAAATATTAAACAAAATAATTCTGTTTTATAATATAATTAACAAACTTAACAAATTTGAATTATTACATTTGTGAAAATTAAATAAATAAACAAATGAAAAAAATAATTCTTTTAGTGTTGCTAGCATTTTCAACATCTAATTATGCTCAAGTGAAAACACCACAACCAAGTCCAAAATCTACATTTAGTCAAATAGTAGGATTAACGGAAGTAAATGTTGAATATTCTAGACCTGGTGCAAAGGGTAGAACCATTTTCGGAGATTTAGTTCCGTTTGGTAAAATTTGGAGAACAGGAGCAAATGAAAATAAGATTATTTCTTTTTCTGAAGATATTACAATTGATGGAAAATCATTGAAAAAAGGGAAATATGCTTTATTTACTAACCCAAAAGCAGATAGTTGGGAAATTATTTTTTACTCAGATTATTCAAATTGGGGAACACCAAAAGTATGGGATGATACAAAAGTGGCTCTAAAAACACTTGTTAAGCCATTTTTGTCTGATAGAAAAGTGGAATCTTTTACAATTGTAATCAATAATCTCGAAAGCGGTGCTGCTGTTTTAGAATTACTTTGGGATAAAACGGTTGTGGACATGAAATTTGAAGTTCCAACTCAAAAAGCCACATTAGCGAGTATAGATAAAGTATTGGCTGGACCAGTTGCGAGTGATTACTATTCTGCAGCACAATATTATTATCAATCAAATTTAGATTTGCCAAAAACTTTAGATTTTGTTAACAAAGCCATTTCTATTTATCCTGCATCTGAAGGTTCACCGTTTTGGATGTTGAGATTAAAATCTTTAGTACAAGCCAAAATGAATGATAAAAAAGGTGCAATTGAAACTGCAAAATTATCATTGGCAGGTGCAACTACAAAAGAAAATCCAGATTATATAAAAATGAATAATGATAGTATCAAAGAATGGACTAAATAATTAATTCAGTTTACAATATTAAAAACGCTCTAAACCAGAGCGTTTTTTTTGTTTATATTTTTTAAGTTTATAAAAAATTGTATCACAATGGAAAGAATAACTACTAAAGTTGCTCCAATGAAATTTAACCAAAGATAGCCTAGTTTTTCATTGTCTGGTTGCAAGTGAATTGCGAGATAATAGATCAAGAAAACCGTAGTTTGTGAAAGCACTCCACTCCAAAATATGGCACTTGCTTTTACAAATTTGACATAAAAACCCACTAAAAATATTCCAAGAACGGTTCCATAAAAAATAGATCCAACAATGTTCACTAATTGAATTAAGTTTTCAAAAAGGGTTCCAACACAAGCAAAAAGTATCGCAATGACTCCCCAAAGTAACGTGAAATAACGGGTTGCATTTACATAATGTTTATCAGATTTTTTGGTTTTTAAATTTCGACGGTAAATATCAATGGTTGTTGTTGATGACAATGCCATGAGTCCAGATGCAGAAGATGACATTGCAGCCGAAAGAATTACTGCTAATAACAAACCAATCAGTCCTTTTGGTAAATAATTGAGAATGAAATATAAGAAGACATAATCTTTATCATTTTTTTCAGATTTTGAATCTACTTTTCCGATTATTTCTTTGGCCTGCTCACGCAAATCTTTTTCTTTGCTTGACAAAATGGATAATTGTTTTCTCAAACTTGGGTTATCGTAATTTTGAT
>JANPDC010000151.1:0-4180 GCA_031431275.1 Bacteroidota bacterium | reverse complement strand
GATTTGTCGGTGTAGGATTTGGTGTTGGGCATGCCTTCTAGGGCTATGGTGGGGCTGTAGCCGTTGATGTGGATTTCGCCTGCGGCGCCGTTTCGGCGTTTGAGGTTGGCTTGGGTGATGATGCCATTGAAGGCGAGTGATCCATCGGTTTTCATGTTGCTGGAGGCGATTTCTATTTTGATGGTTTTGCCTACGTAGTTTTGTGACTTTTCTATGGCTTGGTCTACGAATTCTTTGGGAACGGGTTGAACGACTGAAAACGTGTGGTGGGAATTGATGTTTTGACTGATGGATAGTTCTGAGAATCGGGTCATGGTTTCGCCATCGATTACGATGGTGGTTTTGGTACTTAATGCCATTGTGTATAGTTTTATTTAGTTAAATTTATTGATTTCTAATGTTTTAGATAGTAAATATATAGAAGATTATCTTTAAAAAGAAATTTATCTCATATTTTTTTTAGTATGAATACTCTTTCTTTAAAATATTAAATTTTTTTGAGGGAATAACGTTATGAGAGATTAAATTGAAAATTAATAAACAAATTGTTTTAAAAAAATTAAAAAACCGTTCTGTTTTAATTGATATTTCAAAAAAACAAAAAAACAACCCATAGGATTGTCTTTTTTTATGATTTAAAAATTTGTTGTTGAATTAACAATCAAACTGAATACTAATTTCAGATACTTTTTTTATTGATTCATTATTTTCTGATTCTGAGGACAAAAATAAAATGACTCTCTTTTCTTCGTAATTTCTATTCGCTTCAAAGATAAAATCTAATTTACCGTCTCTATCAATATCTCCAACAAAAATTAAAGATACGAAAGTATCATTGAAATTAACTTCTGATATAATTAATTGCTCATTTTTATTAGACGTTTTAACATACAATTTATAATTCTCAACTTTATGCCAAATTTCTGTTTCTTCTTTATCATTTGTTCTGTTTTCTGTACTTTTTATATTTCCTTCTGCTCGAAACGTGCATTTTGTATTTTTGAAATCAAAATTGATTTTTTCTTTTGGCCAAATGTATTTTTTACTTATTAATAAATTATCAACTTTTCCAGTGGTCATTTTCTTATAATCTAAAAACAATATGGTATGGTTTTTTGTTTCAATTGATTTAGTATCAGTTCCAACACATTCATCGTATCCTTTTGATATTGTGTAAGTTGCTTTTTCAATATAGTAATTACCATCTTTCTCTAACAATTCAAACCAATCTTTTGTTAATGATTTTGTTGGATCATTATTATCAATAATTCGATAGGATATTGGAAGTAAAATTTTAAATAAATAATCTGATTTTGCAACGACTACAGTATCTTTTTGGGATGTAATTGCAGAGTCTTTGCTTTTATTTACAACCTCAACTTTTGTTGGTTTTTCTGGATTTATTTCTTTTTTAGTCTCTTTACAAGAAAATAAAATTAACATAACTAAAAAGAATTTTAAACTTTTTGTAATCATTTTATTTAAAATTTTATTGTTTTATAAATGACAAATATTTTTCACTACACTGCGTAAAATGATTATACTCATTCATTGAATTTCCATAATTTTGAATTTGGATTACTTTATCTTTTAAAATCCCTTCTATTTTTCCAAACATTAAATTTGTAACACCATCTTCTTGGTTACTATTTACTTTACCTTTTGAAATAATTTTTTGTCCATCCAAAATAAAATATAAATAACTTGCATTTTTTTTATCAATTCTAATTTTAAATCTTCCATTTTCACATGACTTCAAAAGATACAAACCAGAAATATTATTTTGTTTTTTTATTAATTCAATTCTAAATGGTCTTGAAAAATTATTTTTTATTAATTCAGCGTGAGTTAAGATCGATATTAACAAAAATAGAATAATAGTTACTTTGTTTTTAATTATTTTCACTTTATTAATCTTTTAAAAGTAATCTCTTTATCATTACCATCAAGTAATAATGACAAAGAATTATTATTTAGAAAAAGAATTTTGTAGCAATAATAATCTTCACCATCTTTGTATTTGATAATTTTATTTAATAGTGATTTATTATTTGCAGACACATTTGTATCATTGCATGAATTTACTAATATGTAATTTACTTTTGTTTCTACATTTTTATTAATCATTTCTATGAACTCTTTTTCTGTTATTTTAACGACATAACTTTTGTCACTAACAGATTGCCAACTTCCTTTTAAATCAGCTGTTTTTGTTATTACATTTTGAGCAAAAGTGGATAAAGTAAAAAAGTTTAGATATAAAATTAAAGTCGTAACTAATATTTTTTTCATATTTATTTTTAAAATTATTAAATTAAATCCCGTAGGCTTTTTTCGCTATTCCTAATCTACGTTTCCTATCATCAAAACCGTTAAGCCCACCATTTATCCTTTTAGTGATCGTTTTTATATCATCTTTATCGGCATAGCGATTCAGGTTAGATTTATCAACATAGTATTCCCATATTGCTGACAATAAAATATATTTATTAGATGTAATAAGTAAATCTGGATTTGCCTCAAAATCTACATCTTCATTGAAATTTGTTTTGTACCATTTTGTGAAATTTCTGTAACTTTCTCTACCCGTTAGCTGTATGGCTCCTCTTCCTCTAAATTTGCTACCGTCTCCGCTTGCTTCATTACCATTTCCCATCCTGTCTGCATAAGTACGATCGAATAAAAGTTTTGAATTTGCATATTTATCAGGGACTTCACCAGGAAAATATCTACCAAAAATTTGTTTTATCCTTTTTTTACTATATCTGTAACTTTCTTCTTTAATAACAAAACCATCGGTTTCGTGGGTTACTTGAGCTAAAAAATGAGCCGCACGCAGTGGTGTGTTTATTTGATATTTTGGTGCATATTCGTTTAAAATTTCAGAAATTTCTTTTAGATCTTTGTGACTTGAAAGTGTTTTTAATATTGGTACATCAAATAAACCACTTTTTTTAACAGGTTCACTTTTTTCAACTTCTTTTGTTGCTGCCTTACCTTCTAAACACGAGCATGTTTTTTCAAATCCAAGTTCAGTTGCTAATTGAACAATACTTTTACCATTGCATTCGACCATTGTTTTTGCAAAATATTTATCTTCTAAATATTTAAGATCATAAGTTCTAACATCGTAGTGAACCCAAGTAGATGCTTTAAAATCTGATGCCGTACCATTTCGATTGTCTGCTTCTAGTCCAATAGCATTTTTGTGATCCCATCTATATTTAGCACCAGAATATTTTACTAATACATCTCTAACGGCATTTGCATTTTTCTCTCTATCACCTGATCCTCCATATATATGCAAATCAGAAGCCTTGCCCATATGATTTGTGCTTTTTCTTCCTTTTTGTTTGTTATTTATAGTACAACGATATCCAGAGAAAAGAACTCCAACTGTTAATTTCCTGTCTTTTTCTTGGTTTGCCAAATAAAATTGGATTGCTCTTTGAGTCCATAAAATGATCCGATGCATTCCTGGATATTCATATTTTCGATACATTTCAAGTATACTTGAATTATTTCTTTCATTAGAATTTTTGCCATTACCAAAACCTGAACATTGTCCACAAGGACATTTTGCTTGGTTAATATCAATCGAGTATTTATTTTGAAATGCATCAACAGCCCGAAGTAAATTCCCACACACTTTTCCTGTTTCTGGAACTTTCATGTAATCTTTTTGGAACTGTTTTATCATTTTTTCAGTTCGATCTGTGAATTCATCTGTTGGAACATTTCCTCCAAAGCCTGCAAGTCGAATATTTAATTCACGTATCAATTCACTTTTATCTCCTTTTTTGATACAGTATTTTTCATTACAATTTCCTGCCCCAGTTCCATTAACAACAACGGGACTGTTTTTTGGCTCTGGTTTCACATCTGGTTTCACAACTGGTTCAACGATTACCTTGACAGGTTCTGGTTGTTTTGGTGCAGGATCTGATTTAGTTTCTTGTTTAGGTTTTGGTTTTGAAACTGGTGGTTTTGCTTCTGGAACTACTGCCACTGGCGCAACATAACCAGGATTCTTTACATTTACATTTTTACTGGCTAAATATGTTTTAGTATCTTGTACTGTGACATAATATTCATGGGTTGCTCCTTCACTGCTATCATCAGATGCAAAATAGGCATTTGCAATTTTAGCAAAATCTGGTTTTATTATAAAATTTACACT
>JANPDC010000150.1:0-10966 GCA_031431275.1 Bacteroidota bacterium | reverse complement strand
CGGACGCTCTACCACTGAGCTATATCAGAAATCCGAGATAGGTGTAGGGCTCGAACCTACGTACATTCGGGTGAAGAGCCGAACGTTCTACCACTGAACTAACCTACCTAATTTTTTTCAGGGAATAATGGTTTTGCATTTTTTCCTGAAAAATATTTATGCCTTTTTAAAACCGTCGCCAAAAATGGATTGGAAACTGTAACTCCGTGAACAAGTTCGGGTGTAGGTTTAAATTCTGCTACGTCGTGAATTCTCGGTGCTATCCAACCTGATTTTTCTGGGTCAAGTCCTGCCTTTTTACAATATTTAATTACTAATTCTTTGTTACATTCTGCTTTATTTTGGAATACTTCCCAAGGCAAAGGCAGGTTTTTCCATACTTCTGTATTTGGGTCGAGTTCGCCGCCCGCTGAAAAATGCCAAGCAACTACATCTGCTGCCATAAGTCTTAATACCTTACCAAAACAAAGTTCTTCAAGAATAAAATCTAAACCTAATGAATAAATTAAATTCATCCAATTATCTCGTGCTTTGTTCCAGGCTCCTGCTGTGTTGTTCCAAGTTGTAGAGTTATTGCCTCTTTTTACAACCATTGTTTCTCTGTTTATGTTGCTAACCGTCCAAACCTCGTCTAATAATTCAGCAATGTTTTGTAAAATAGTTGTCCATTTACCTAACAAAGTTCCTTTTTGTTCGTCTGTCAAGTTTGATAGAACTTCTTGGCTAGTATAAATATGTGAAATTGCCCACCAATTTGTAGTATTTGGTTCTTCTGTTTTTGATTTTCTAGAAGAGTCAAAGAATTTAGTTTCTTCTCCTTTACACCTGTTTAGAAGCATTTCACTTATTTCGTCAAATGGTCTGTCTTGACCTTGATTTGTAAAAACACTTCTAAGATTGCAACGTGAATTATAATAAGCAATAAAACAAGCCGTATTCATGTCTGACGAGAAATTTGTAAAATCCAAGGAATGTGCTAAACCGTGTTTTGCAATTTTTTGAAATTCTATTTTTTTACTTTCTCGAATAAATGTCAATAATTTTTCTTCTATTCGGGTAAGCAGTCGCCACTTTTTGTTATAGTTACGTTTAGATAAATCAAGTCCCCCTTCTTTTCTCTGTGATTTATTAAGTCTGTCAGCTTTGAAATCATTTTTTCCTGCCGTTTTACGTATAATTGGTGAAGCAAAATTGATAAACCCCTCTATGTCTTTTTGATTATTATAGTTGGATTTATTTTTGTTGTTAAGTTTGAAAATTTCTATGGCTTTGGCAATTTGTTTTCCTGCTCCTTTAACTTCTGCGAATTCTTGTAGCATTGAAGTATATCCAAAAACATTTCTTGCTAATGAACCTTTGGTAGCTTTTTCTAAAAGAAGTCTTTCTTTAGTCGTCAAACTGTCTTTTGTCAATTCAATAACCATTTCCGCAACGTCTTCTGGTCGTCTGCGTTCACTTAAAGTTTGATATAGTTGTTCAATTGTCGTCATTTCGCTCTGTTACGTTGTCTCTGTAAAATTGCCACTAACATCTCGTGGCTTTGTGTCAATTGGGTATTTTGAAAGCCAAATATATCGATTAAAGACCAAACTTCCAAGTACAAAACCAACCTATGAGTTTGCCTAAAACCCCAATTGCGCCAAACCGCTGTTGGCAGAAGTTTATTTATTTATAATTTTTCAATATTATTAATTCTTCATATTGATTATTCATTGGCTTTAGTCTAATATTCAAATTTAATTTTATCAGTTTTGGCAAAATACTTCTTAACATGATAAATTAATTTTTTGTAGATTTTTCACCAAGAAAATCCTAAAGATATGCCTCCGCTCATTTCTCTTTCCGAAATTTTTGGTTGTATAATAACAGGATATATTTGTATAAATAATCCATCTATATCCATATATTTATACCCAATACTATAAGAAAATGCGAAATCAAAATTAGGAATTTCAGAATCCATTTTTTTTTTAATAAATGATGCAGAGTAGCCAATACCTAAATTTACGAAATGACTTTTGCTACCATATTCAATTAGTCCAACTGCTGGAATTATTGTTGCAATATCAGTTACAATGTCAGCATTAGTTGAATATTTATAATAACCAATTCCAATTCTTCCATTTAAATGGATTTTATTATATATTTGAAATATTGACCTTTCATAATTCAAAGAATATAAGGATCTTGTATGTCCAAATGCGTCATAGTAAATTGAATTTTTAGAAAACGATTGGCTTAACAATTTATTTGAAATCAGAGTCATAATAATAAATAAACATATTTTATTTTTCATATTTTATTATCGGTTTATATTTTGTTTGTTATTAAATAATGAATTTGGTTTTATTTCAAAATTACTATTCAAATTATATTTATAATCATCAGTAAATTCCAAAACTAATTTTCCGTCGGAAGTTGTTAAAACCATTCCTTCAACACTTGCCATATAAACATTATTCCAATTTTTAATAAATTCGGTTGTTTTCACTTTTATTATTGGATCTTCCCAACTTAACCAGGTAAAAACAAATTCATATTGTGATAATTTGCTTTCTTTCAACCAATCGCTAATTTCAATTTCATTATCAACATAATCAAAGAAAAATTGATAATGTTTTTCAATTTTTTTCCAATCAACTTGTGAATGGTCTTCATCCCAATTTTCTCCAGAATTATTAATTTTTTTGTCATTCAAAAATTTTTCAAAACCACCTTCTTTTCCAAGAATTCCAGTTGAAAATATTTCTTTAAAATCTTTGAGAAAGTAGTTTGTAGATTTAAATATTTCCATTATTTGGTTTAATAAAATTGGTAATTTTCTTTTTACTTTCTGTTTTTCAAAACTATCGCACAGCGTCTCGTGGCTTGGCGTCAGTTGGGGTTTGGTTAACCAAATGTATCGATTAAAGACCAAACTTCAAAGTACAAAACCAACTTTAAAGTTCGCCTAAAACCCCAATTGCGCCAAATCGATTTTGTGTGTAGTGTTTTTAATCGGTTACATTTTTCCAGATGTCTATTATTTGTTCTTTTGTTTTGTATTCTTTTTTATAAATTTTAAACATTTCGTTATTTGGAAAATCATTTGCAATATTTCTGAATTCTTTTTTATACATTCGTAAATTACTAGATGTTTCCAAAGCAGTTAAATACTCCATTCTGAAATTAAAATCTTTTTTTAATTTTTCAGATTTCATCAAGTTTTCATACTCTGCTATTCCAATTTTATAATTTTTTTCTGCTTCAATTTTATTATTATCAATTTCAAAAAATAATCCACGTTGAATTTTCCAATAAGGTTTGTCAGGTTTTAATTCTACCATTTTTTGATTATTTTTAATTAATCCTTTGATATCTTTTTTTAAACTTAAAAACTTAAATTTGTTTAAATAAGCATTAAAATTTTCATTATCAATTTTAATTGCCTCGTTAATAATTTTTAAACAACTATCAATTTTTTTTTCTTTTTCAAGTTCAGATTCTTTAAAATAAATATTTGCTTTTTTAATTAATTCTTTGGAATCATTTACCTGACTATTACATAAAATAGTTATCAATATAATTTTAAATGTTATTATTATTTTCATTTTATTTTTTTTGCATTACATACAACGTCTTGTGGCTTGGAGTCAGTTGGGAATTTGGTTAGTCAAATGTATAAATTAAAGACCGAACTTGCAAGTACAAAACCAACTTTAAAGTTAGCCTAAAACCCCAATTGCGCCAAACCGCTGTTGTGTGCTGTTTTTATTTTAATTCAAATGTATTCATTATATCCATTATTATCTGACTATTTACATTAAATTCTATTGTTTTAGTTAGGCTTGAGAGTCTATAAACTTTATTGTTTTTTACAAAAATATATTCATATTCAGTAAAGTCATTTAGTTCTGATTTAACTTCATCGAATTTTGTATTATTTAATTTACTAACTCTCTTATTTACTAGCTTTCCTTTTTCTGCATCTTCAATTATTCCAATAGTTCCCATTCCTAGACCAGAACAATCAATTATATTTAAATATATAAATGGAAAGCTCATTTTTACTTTTTCTGTTGTATTAGTAATAACAAATATATTACTAATTAGCGTATTTGTCTTTTCGAATTCTTCTAATTTCAAATTTTCAGTATAGATTATTGAAAACTCTTTATTTTCAAATTTTATAAGTTTGGTAGCATTTTTTTGCGAAAAACAAATATTAAATGTTAATAAACATAGTAACAAAGTCATTTTTATCATTTTATTTTCGTTATTAATTTTTTAACCTTACTTTTTTGGTTTTTCTGTCACTCGAAAATATCGCACAACGTCTCGTGGCTTGGTGTCAGTTGGGGATTCGGTTAGCCAAATGTATAATTTAAAGACCAGACTTCCAAGTACAAAACCAACTTTATAGTTTGCCTAAAACCCCAATTGCGCCAAACCGCTGTTGTGCGATGTTTTTTTATTTGTTTTCAGTTGGAACATTAGTTTTTCGGATAAAAAATATTAGGTCAAATTGTTGATTAAAAATTGTCTTTCGATAATTTCTACCTTCTGTATTTGGTTCATAAGCAGAGCCAATACTTCTGATTTTTGTTGTGTCAGTTAAGATTTTCTTCCAAACCTTTGTTTTACTTGCTGGTTTAATATTTAAAAAGAAATTTTGATATTTCTGATTTGAGAAGAAAGTTTCTGCACTTTCGTTCTCTGCTATTGGTAATTCAATATTTTCATATTTTCTTGCTTTTAAATCACTTATTGCTCTAACAGAGCCTTCGTAAAAAACCGATCCTATTGCTACATATTCAGATTTGAATTCATCCGCTAGGCAGTTTCCTGTTGTAGTAAAATTTTCATAGAAAAGTTCTTTTTTTAATACGTGAGCATTGTGAGCCCAATAAATAACAGGGAATTTTTGCTTATTTTGCACTATCCATTTAATATTTTCAAAACCTAATTTATCTCTCATAAAGAAAGCATCCATTTCAGATTTTGCTGTAAAAAGCATAAATGATTGTTTAATTGAATAGATTAATCTTTCGTTAAATAAATAGTCTTGCTCATTACTTGATTTTATAAGATTACTTTTTTGAGTTTGAAAAATAGTATAAAATTCATCAATTATTTTTTGATACGATTTTACATTTTTAGGATTAATTGTAAAAATACTATTCCCAGTTTCTTGAAATGAATTTAACTGATTTTTTAGAGAATCTTTTACAGTTAATCCTGATTTTTCAAAATAGGAATATGCCATTCGAGATGCAGATTGTGGCGCTTGAACATCATAACCCCAAAATTCTATTTTATCATTTGATTTTCTTTTCAAATTTATATTTTTCAGCAATTCAATTAAATCAACATATTCCTTGTAGTTTATTGTTGCAATTTTCAAATTTTTTATCAGTTCATTCGGATTTCCAATTCCTGTTGTTATGTATGTATTTATTCCAAAACAATCGGACATATTTGCTTCAATTACTATTGCTTTAGCATTTTTTTTAATTGCTAAATATTGAACAATTCTTGTCTTAAACTCAAATATTTCTTTTGAGCCATGAGTTACCTCTCCTAGTCCGATTACTTTTTTGTTTTTTAGCCAATTATCTAAAAAAATCAAATCATCAACTTTATCTGTGATAGAGATTTGTTTGATTGGTTTAATAAATTTATTTTCAATGCTTTGTCCAGATAATCTTGTGGATAATATTAAAAAAATAATTGTTACTCTTATAATTACATTCATATTGTTTGTTTTACTTTTCATTAAATTTTATTTTTGTAAAAGTAAATCAAATTAAAGGCATTAAAATTGTATTTTTTAGACATCTATATCACTTTCCATAAAATTTTCCCATTTGCTAATATTGATAAATTCTTAAAAAATATTTTCGGAGTATGACTTGTTAGTTTTTTGAATTCATTGATCAAATGAGCTTGGTCTGTATACTCAAATTTATGAGCTAGCTTTGTTAAATTATTTTTCATTTTTGTATTAGTGTAATAATTTATACTTCTTCTAAATCGTTCAATTCTCCTAAAGTGAGCAGGGCTACAACCTATGTATTTGTTGAAGTCACGATTTAACTGCTTTTGATTTAGATTTACATTTTTTGCGATATCAATTATTGATAACTTACTTTCAAAATCCTTTAAAAGTTTTACAGCTTTAAGAAGTTGACTAAGGTTAGGAATTGGCTTAAATTTCTCCATCAAAAATTTTTCAACAAATTCAAGCTTTTCTGCCTTATTTTCGCATAAAGTTAATTTTGAAAACAAATTTTTAGCTTCTTTATCAAAAGAAGTTATAGTATAAAAATTGTTTATAGAATTGAAAATAAAATCTGAAAAACAACATATACCAATAGGTTTAAAGTTTATTGCAACTTGGTAAACATAGTCATCAGCATATTCAACTTCTAAAAAACTATTTGTCCTTTTAGCAATAATTGATAAATAATTTTTTGTAGTATTTTTATTAATTACAACCTTATAATCATCCGCTTTTATATCAGCTCCCAAAAACAATGATAAATTACAATTTGTATGTGGGTAGACAATGTAATTTTTTATTATTTTCTCTTTTTCAATAAAATAAATACTTTCAACTAAATCTTTTAACATAGAATTTTCTGGAGTTAAAATTTCGTATTGCTTATCTTTCATAGGATTAACGATAAAGAATTTTATTGGGTTCAGGTAAAATATCGCAGAACGTCTCGTGGCTTAGCGTCAGTTGGGGATTTGGTAAGCCAAATGTATCGATTTAAAACCAGACTTCCTAGTACAAAACCAACTGTAAAGTTTGCCTAAAACCCCAATTGCGCCAAACCGCTGTTGTACGATGCCAATTTATGCAACTGGGTTTCTATCTAAATCGCTATATGGATAAAATCCTTTTTCTTTAAGTAATTCTATTAATTTACCGCTTCCATTTTTTCTCGCATATTCCATTTCGCTTCTGAAAACTTCTAAACAAAGTAATAAATGGTGATTTCTTCCTCCAATTTTGAATTCTTTATTTTCAGGTTTATAATTATCAAGAATTAAGCAGTTATTCTCGTCAGTTCCGTTTGGGACTTCAATAGTTTCGTTCGGATTTAAAATTGCTTGAGTAGAATAATTTCCAATTGTTGTAAATATTCCACAAAATCGTCTTTCGATATTGTTAAATTCAGTTTGGTTTTCTTCATTGTCGTTATAATCCAATTTCGTGAATCCAACTAATTCATAAGTTCCAATTCTGTTCGGTTTTGGTCCATTTCCGTCAGGATCAAGTAATTCCATTGTTGCAAATCCAGTTCCTTTAATATGATTTGTAAAATAATACATATCGACTGCTCCGCCAATTGAATATGGAATAATTGCGTGACCAACAATTCCGTGCATTTTCCCTAATACATTTTCTAAACCTTGTTCTTTTAATTCGTAATCTTTGTCACTTTCCTCTTCGGTAAATTCTCTTACTGGAATTTCGACTTCTTTACTTTTTCCACCGAATAGATTTTTGAAAAAACTCATATTTTCTTTTTTAAGTTATTTTTTGGTTTGGTATCGCACAACGTCTCATGGCTTGGCGTCAGTTGGGGATTTGGTTAGCCAAATGTATAAATTAAAGACCGAACTTCCAAGTACAAAACCAACTTTATAGTTTGCCTAAAACCCCAATTGCGCCAAACCGCTGTTGTGCGTAGTGCTTTTAGTACACCATTTTTCTATAATAAACACTTGGATTTTCACTTTTACTTTTTTTAATTATCCAATTTCCATATTGATCTGTTTTGTAAAGATAATTATGTTTATCCAAATCCCAAGCACTCGTTTTACTTGATGTAAATTCTTTTATTTTGGTATTTTTTAAACTATCAATATTATATTGTCTGTTAAAGTATTCTTTTCTCCAAGTAGTAAATGTATTACTATTATTGTATTTATAAATTTCTAAAATGCGACTTTCACTAACTACTAATGTTCCATTTTTTTGAATTTCTTTCCAAAAACTATATTCTACTTTTTTTAATAAGTCTCCTTTTTGATTGTATTTGTGCACACGACCTAAGTAAACCGTATCAGATTTAACACTTCTTAAATCATCAATTAATTTATTGTCAATGGTATTTTTGAAATAGATATATTTTTGTACAAATTTTTCTCCAAGTAAATTTTGACTTGAATTTATTATCAACTCATTATTTTTAAATTTATAAATATGGCAATTTGCATCTATTTTAATGGAATCTTTTCCCATAATTTGATAGCAAGTTTCTTTAACTATTTTTGGATTGTTGCGTAAAGTATCTGATTGGAAAATTAATATTTTAGGTTTATTGTAAACTTTTTCATTAATTATTGTATCTAAAGAACTATCAAATTTTTCAAGTTCTAAGTATACTTCCGTTTTTGAATTTTGACAACCAGTAAAAATTATACCAAATAATAGAACTTTTAGATATATCTTCATTTCGTTTTTTTTAGCATTATGCACAACGTCTGGTGGCTTTGCGGCAGTTGGGGATTTGGTTAGCCAAATGTATCGATTTAAGACCAGAATTCCAAGTACAAAACCAACTTTATAGTTTGCCTAAAACCCCAATTGCGCCAAACCGCTGTTGTGCGATGTTTTATTTTATTCCCATTTTTTTATTTTTGAAATCAATAATTACTACATTATTCCAAAGTAAAAAATTCCCAATCATACCGTCATCATTTGTTGAAATTCCTTTTCCAGAATGATTTTCATATATTTTAACATTACAATATTTTTTTCCTAAAATTTCAAAAGTATCAGTAACCATTCTACTGTCAACATAATGCATTTCTCCCCAAGACGAAACCTCAATACTATCAATTTTTTTGTTTGTACTATATTTTGGTCGATCTTCACTCGATGCGATTATTGGAAATAAACTTGAACCAGTATCGAACGTTACTTTTCTTGTTTTTCCTTTTATTTTAAGTGGTATTATGACCTGATCTCCATCTTCAATTTCAATTGGATAAATATTTTTTTCAAACTGTAAAGGCACTGTTTCGCAAATTGCAAATCTATTTTTTGGATAATCAATAATTAATACTTTGTTTTTTAATAAATCAGTCCCAATTGTTCCAATATGAATAGTATCATTTTTTTTGACAGATTCAATTGAATATTTATCTCCATAATCTCCATAAACCAAAGCATTTTTATTAATGAAGTAATTGTCTCCAACAGTTAGTTTTAAATCTTTAAATAATTTTCTTTTATTAAAAAAATTCAATGGAAAATTAAAGTTATATATGTTATTTGCAAGTAACTTATTTTTCGAATACAGAGAACTAAAATTATTTTCGTAAATCATAGATTCATTGGAACCTAAATCAAATTGGAAAGTAACAACATTTTCAATTCCATCAATTTTACAAGGAATTATCATTGCTGATTTATTAAAAATCTGACCACTAATTGTATCTTTTGACCATACAAATTTTATCCACGAAATTTGCGTTTTATTATTTGAATTTATATCAATTTTCCAATCTTTTAAACTAGATTGATAAACATAAAACCCATAAAAACCTAATAATAACAATAAAGTTAGTATAACTCCAATTATTTTTAATAACTTAAAATTCTTTTTTTCATATTTTTATTTTTCTAGTGTCTATTTTCGGGTAAAATTACGCCTAACGTATTGTGGCTTAGCGTTAGTTGGGGATTTAGTTAGCCAAATGTATCGATTTAAGACCAGACTTCCAAGTACAAAACCAACTTTAAAGTTTGCCTAAAACCCCATTTGCGCCAAACCGCTGTTGGCAGATGTTTTTTTAATTTCTATTTTTCAGATAATACAATTTTTCTAATTCGGTAATAAATTGTATTGATTCAATTGAAAAATTGATTGGTTTTAATTTGTCTAATTTTGATGCTTTTTGATAAAGTAAAAAAAAGTTAAATGGATTATCAACAGTTTCTTTCAATTCATTTTTAAAACCATTTTTTACAATTACGCTTGCCATAAAATAACCTGGATTATGTCCGCCTAAATAATCAAAAAGTGAATTAATTTCATCTTGACTTTTTGTTTTTGAATTGTCTTTTGAACTTTCTAGAAACCAATTGTCAATAGTTTTAAGTTTCTGTTCACTTTCCTTTAGAATTGATTCTTTCAATTCTTTTAATTCACCTAATGCAAAAACAGGATAATTATTTAAAATATCTGCACTTCCTTCATTTAAGCAATCATCCATAATTTGAACAGCATATTCGTGATTTTTTGTAATAGTTTCTTTTAAATTACTTTTTCTTAACTTATGATGTAACTCGTGTGCTCCTAAAACTCCAAAATAATGTTTTTCAAAATCATAAAGCCCTGCTACTGAAAATATAATTCCCTGTTTTGTTGAATTTGCACTTGATTCGATGCAATGCACATAAATATTTAGTTTATCTAATTCGTTTTGTGGTTTTTTATATTTTTTTGGTAACATAGTAGATGCAATTTTATAAATTTTATCCACATAACCTTTCTCTAAAATTTTTTTGTAAAAAATTCTCATTCCTTTCTCTTCTAAAAAGTAATTTCGATACAAACCTTTAACAAAAATGTTTTGTAAATTTCTTGGTGAATCTTTTGGAATATTTAAAATACTATCAAGTTTGGTTTTATTTGATTTTCTAAAAACAATTTCAACAGCATTTCTATAAAATTGCTCGTAATTTTTATCCATTTGTTTGGCCATTCCAAACCATAAACTGTCTGCTTTTTGATTTCTAAAATCTTTCCACAAAACATCTGTAATTTGATTATCTTTTTTTACATAATCAACTAATTCCCAAAATTTTGTTGCGCTTTGAGTGTCAAAATTTTGAGCACTTAAAAAATTTATTGATGTTAATAATGATATAATAATTAATTTTCTCATTTTGACTATAATTTCTTTATTCTACGATTTTCTTTCAAAATATCTGCTAACGTTTCGTGGCTTGGCGTCAGTTGGG
>JANPDC010000149.1:0-4584 GCA_031431275.1 Bacteroidota bacterium | reverse complement strand
CTGATATTGCAGTAATTTTAGCAGAAGGAATTACAAAAGATATCGTTTCAGGAAACAATTGTTCCATAATTCAAGTTTATGTAAAAAGTCCACTCGTTTGGGGAATTCATGTGGCTGCAAACTCAAAATATCGGTCGATTTCTGATTTAGAAAACACAAAAATTGCCATTTCAAGACTTGGTTCTGGTTCGCAATTAATGGCATACATCAATGCAAAAAAACAAGGTTGGCAAACCGATAATCTTCAATTTGAGATTGTAAACACCATTGATGGTGCCATTGAAAGTTTAACTTCTAGAGCATCAGATTATTTTATGTGGGAAAAATTCATGACCAAACCGCTTGTTGATGCTGGAATTTTTAGAAAAATTGGCGATTGCCCAACCCCTTGGCCTTGTTTTGTAATTGCAGTTCGAAATGAAATACTCGAAAAACAACCAAAAGCGATTCAAAAAATTTTAGAAGTCATCAATAAAAAAACCTATAATTTCAAGAGAATTGAAAGTATAGACCAACAATTAGCATCTATATACAATCTTAAAATCGAAGATATTCAAGAATGGTTATCAATCACCGAATGGTCTCAAGAAAATTTAGATGAACAAACTTTTAATAAAATTCAAAATCAGTTATTTGACCTTAAAATTATTGATAAAATGAGTACTTTTGCAACAATCGTGAAATCAATTTAGTTGATTGCAATTGTTCAATGATAGACAAATTTAAACTTTTTTATAGATATTTATCTGCAAAATTCAAGGTCGCCAAACCATGGGATTCTATCATTATATTTTTACTCAACATACTGATTACTATTCCAGTATTCATTATTATTCATCGAAATATCATTGACCCCGATTGGTCATTTCAATTAGACCAAATTTTATTATTTCTTGTAATTCTAGCAATTATTCAATATGTACTTCGTGCTATGCGTCGCATCACTTTATTGAGTGTTTTCTTGTATTTAGTAGCATTATTTTTCGGAAGCGTTTTTGGCAAATATGGTTTCAAAAATGTCTATGAGGATTATAATTCAATGGTTTACACTATGAATGACAATCCAAATCCACAAGACATAATCATTGAAAAGCTATTACCATTTCCTAATAAATCTGCAATTTTAAAAGCAATAGAATATGAAAATCCTCGAGTTCGAGATTTTGCAATTATGGCAACATTAAAACACTTTGCAAAAATACGAAAAGGAAATTATAGAGTTGTAATTCAATGTTTTGCAGTTTTCAAAGAAATAAATTCTCGTTGGAACTATGTTTCTGACCCAAAAAATAAAGATTATATTGCTAAAGCAAGCGAATCATCTCGTTTACTTTCGGGCGATTGCGACGATCATTCCATTTTTATGGCGGCTTGCGTTCGGTCAATTGGCGGAACACCACGACTCATTCATACTAACGGGCACATGTATCCCGAAATATTAGTTGGTCGAAAAGCCGATTTAGAAAACATCAATTATCTTATTAAAAAAGTGCTTTTTCCAAAAGAATCCAAAGGAAAACAACTCAATTATCACATTGATGAACGAGGAAATGTTTGGCTAAATCTAGATTATACTGATAATTATCCTGGTGGAAAATTCATGCACAAAGAAATTTTGGGTGCCTTGACTTTGGAGTGATATTCAGATTTTTAGATCTAACAGAATTTAAAAACCTGTTAGACATAAACATTCACCAGTCAATTTCACTTAATTTTTTTGATTTTAAATATTCATTCGTTTTACTAAAATGTTTACAACCAAACCATTTTCCTTGGTTAGCACTCATGGGCGATGGATGACCAGCTTCTAAAACCAAATGTTTATTTCTGTCAATTTTTGAACCTTTTTTTTGAGCAAAATTCCCCCAAAGTAAGAAAACAACATTTTCTTTTTTATCAGAAATTAATTCAATAACATTATCAGTGAAAAGTTTCCAATCTAAATGGCTGTGACTGTTTGGAATATCTTTTCGAACGGTCAATGTATTATTTAATAGCAAAACACCTTGATTGGCCCAACGCTCTAAATCTCCTGAATTGGGCAACATCACTTGCTGTAAATCTTCATTGATTTCCCGAAAAATATTACGCAATGAAGGCGGAATTTTGATTGAATCGTTTACAGAGAAACATAATCCATTAGCTTCGCCTTCGCCATGATAAGGATCTTGTCCAATAATAACAACTTTTAAATCATTGAAAGAACACTTATCAAAAGCCGAAAAAATTAAATTTTCTGGCGGAAAACAAGTGTAATGCTCATATTCATATTGAACATCATCCAACAAATCATTAAAATATTCTTTTTCAATTTCGGTTTTTAAAATATTTTGCCAAGAAACCAGAAAGTCAGACTCAAACATAAGTTAATTTTTTTCAAATATAATAAGAATATTTATTTGTTAATTGTAAACATCGTAACTTTGAGACTTTAACAACATTTATGATCTCGATTACCGAAAAAACATTACAAGATTTACAATTCCCAACCGTTTTAGAAACTATCTCTGCAGGTTGCAATACCGAAATTGGCGCACAAAAAGCATTAGAAATTGTGCCATTTCAAGATGCAGTTACACTCGAAAAAGCGCTTTTGCAAACATCAGAATACCGTTCATCGTTTGATAATAACAATGCAATTCCAAATCATGGTTTCGAAACTATTTCGCATGAAATCAAATTTTTAGGAATCGAAGATAGTTTTTTGGAAGTAAGTAGTTTCAGGAAAATTCACGCTATTTCTACAACTTCAAATTTCTTGTTATTATACCTAAAAAAGTTTGATGAATATTATCCAAATCTAAATATTAGGGGTTTACAAGTCGAATATACCAAAGACATTATCAACATGATTGATGATGTTTTGGACAAGTATGGCGAAGTTAAAGACAATGCAAGTCCAGATTTATTGAACATTCGCCGTGATATGAGCGTAGTTCGTGGCAAAGTCAACCAAAGTTTTGGAATTGCAATGTCGCAATATAATTCTTTAGGATATTTAGATGATATCAAAGAAAGTTTTGTTAACAATCGCAGAGTTTTAGCGGTTTTGGCAATGTACCGACGCAAAGTGAAAGGGTCTATTTTAGGTAACTCTAAAACTGGAAGTATTGCCTATATTGAACCCGAAACAACCTTGCAATATTCTCGAGAATTGAGTAATCTAGAATATGAAGAGAAAGAAGAAATTCAAAAAATATTAAAACATTTAACAGATAATATTCGTCATTTTTTACCTCTAATCATTAAATATCAAGACTTTTTAAGCGATATTGATGTTATTGCGTCAAAAGCAAAATATGCTCGTAAAATTAACGGAATTCTACCAAAAATAACTAATGAGCGAAGAATGTATTTTCGAGATGCCTTCCACCCTATTTTGTTATTGACTAATAATGAGAAAAAGGAAATCACGCATCCTCAAACAATTGAATTAGATCAAAATAACCGAATAATTGTAATCTCTGGGCCCAATGCCGGCGGAAAAACAATTTCGTTAAAAACCGTTGGATTATTGCAATTGATGTTACAATCGGGTATGTTAATTCCTGTTCACGAACGAAGCGAAACTTTTTTATTCGATAGAATTTTAACAGATATTGGTGACAATCAATCTATTGAAAATCATCTAAGTACCTATAGTTATCGTTTGAAAAATATGAACTATTTTTTAAAGAAATGTAATGCCAAAACCATGTTTTTGATTGATGAATTCGGAACAGGTTCTGATCCAGATTTGGGTGGTGCATTGGCAGAAATATTTTTAGAAGAATTTTATCATCGTGAAGCATTTGGAATTATCACAACTCATTATTCAAATTTAAAAATTTTGGCTAATGAATTGCCATTTGCAACGAACGCTAACATGTTGTTTGACGAAAAAACCTATGAACCTATGTATAAACTGGCTTTGGGTCAAGCAGGAAGCTCGTTTACGTTTGAAGTGGCTCAAAAAAATGGCATTCCGTTTGGATTAATTAATCGTGCTAAAAAGAAAATTGAAACCGGAAAAGTTCGTTTTGACAACACAATTGCAAAAATGCAAAAAGAACGTTCCAGGATGGAAAAAACTTCTCAAGATTTGAAAGAAGTTGAATCTAAAGCACGAGAGGAAAGTAAATTGCTAGAAAAAACTAACATCAAAATCAAAGAAAAACTCGAAAGTTACCAAGAATTATACGATTCTAATCAAAAACTAATTTACATTGGTCAGAAAGTCGATTCGATTTCTGAAAAATATTTCAACAATAAAAATAAAAAAGAATTGGTTGCCGAATTCCTGAAAATTGTAGAAATGGATAATTCTAAACGTCGAAAAGCAACTGTAAAAGATGCTATTGTCAAAAAAGAAAAAGAAATTGCAATCAAAAAAGAAATTGAAGTAAAAGTTGAAGAAATTCGGGTTGAAAAGAAAGAGAAAAAATTAAAAGCCGAAGTAATTTTTGTAAAACCCAAAAAACCATTAAAACTTGGAGATCGAGTTCGAATGTATGACGGAAAAGCAATTGGAACTATAGACAAAATTGAGAAAAATAAAGCAATAGTCAATTATGGTGTTTTCACTTCAAAAGTGAGTTTAGAAGC
>JANPDC010000148.1:0-13706 GCA_031431275.1 Bacteroidota bacterium | reverse complement strand
ATATACGCTCTGTTGTTGTTGTTTTACCAGCATCAATGTGAGCAGCAATTCCTATGTTTCTTGTATATTTAAGTTCTCTAGCCATTTCTTCAGGAATTAAAATCTAAAGTGAGAGAAAGCTTTATTAGCTTCTGCCATTTTATGAGTATCCATTCTCTTTTTTACAGCAGCACCTTCTTCTTTGGCCGCAGCCAAAACTTCTGAAGCTAACTTTTGAGCCATTGACTTCTCATTTCTTCTTCTTGCATAAAGAATCATCCATTTCATCGCCATAGAAATTTTTCTATCTGGACGAATTTGCATAGGAATTTGAAATGTTGCTCCACCTACTCTACGACTACGTACTTCTACGTGAGGCATAACGTTTGTTAGTGCATCTTTCCATATTTCTACAGATGACTTTTCTTCTGTTTGCTTTTTGCTTTCTACAATGTCCATTGCATCATAAAAAACTTTAAAAGCTGTTGATTTCTTACCGTCCCACATCAAGTTGTTTACAAAACGTGTTACCAATTGGTCATTAAACCTTGGATCTGGTAAAAGTGGTCTTTTCTTTGCCGCTCTTTTTCTCATTTTTTTTAATTTTTTATGCATTTTGTTGATGACAAGTCGAGACTTGCCACTACAATGCATAATTTTTAAATTACTTTTTTACTTCCTTTGGTCTTTTCGCTCTGTATTTAGATCTACGTTGTGTTCTTCCTGCTACACCTGATGTATCAAGCGCACCACGAACAATGTGGTATCTAACTCCTGGCAAATCTTTAACCCTTCCACCCCTAACTAATACTATCGAGTGCTCTTGTAGATTGTGTCCTTCACCAGGTATGTAGGCGTTTACTTCATTTCCATTGGTCAAACGTACACGCGCAACTTTACGCATTGCAGAGTTTGGTTTTTTTGGAGTTGTAGTGTAAACACGCGTACAAACACCTCTTCTTTGAGGACAAGAATCTAAAGCAACCGATTTACTCTTCTTAGTTATTTGAGTTCTTCCTGTTCTTACTAATTGTTGAATTGTTGGCATAATTAATACTAAAAATTACTTATTTTATAAAATTCCCGCTTTTTACGGGGTTGCAAATGTAGTAATTATTTTTTAGAAAAAAAATCATAATCAATTAATTTTAAATAACTTTGAATATCTTTTTTTCATTTATATGAAATCGCTTCTATTTGCGTTACTTTTATAAAAAATTATCTTTTGAAAAGTTTTGTTTTATTTATTTCAATTTTAATTGTTTGTTGGACTACTAAAGCCCAAAAACTTCATTTAGAAGTTTTTGGCATATCTGATATTGAAACCAAATCTATTGATTCTATTGGGTTTTCTAAAATTCATATAAACGGAAAATCAATTACAGACGAGGTTGATTTGCTTTCGGAAAAACTTCAAAAATCTGGTTATATCGAAACCCAAAACCTTCAGCAAACCAAACCAAACGACTCTACTTTTATCTTTAGATTTAGTCTTGGAAAGAAAATAAATTTTATACATATATATATAGGTAGAAATTCTATTTTGAAATCGATTTTGCAAAATGCCAAAAATGATACTTTGAAAATGCCTTTTTCTGAAACTGAAAATTTTTTGAATCAAACTTTAACTCAACTTGAAAAAAAAGGTTTTGCATTAGCGAAACTGAAATTAATCAACATTCAAAAAAACAATTCAAAATTTAATGCCGAATTGTCTTTGATCGTAGATAAAAAAAGAAATTTAAATGATATTGTGATTAAAGGTTATGATAAATTTCCAGATGGATTCAAAAAAAGCATTAAACGAAAATACCGAAACGTAGTTTTTAATCAAGATAACTTAAAAAAAATTAATGGCGATTTTAATAAAATTCGATTCATAAAACAAATCAAATATCCCGAAATTCTTTTTACCACAGATTCTACTAAAGTATATGCCTATCTCGAAAAAGCAAAAATAAATTCATTCGATGGATTTATTGGATTTGGAAATGACGATAAATCGAATTTAATTTTTAGTGGATATGTTGATTTAAATCTAAACAATATTTTAAATTCGGGTGAGAAACTTGCTATTTATTGGAAAAGTGATGGCAGAGACCAAAAAACGTTCAATGCTGCGACAGAAATTCCATATATTTTTAAAAGCCCACTTGGAATAAAAGCTCAAATTACTATTTTTAAACAAGACAGTACTTTTCAAAATACTAAAACAAATTTGGATTTAGGATATTACCTCAAAGCAAATTCTAGAATTTATCTAGGCTATCAATCCACGGAATCCAATGATATCAAAAATTTGAATACTGCAATTTTGTCTGATTTCAATAATTCATATGTCACCTCTACTTATGAGTTTACTGATTTCAATACTGATGATATACTATTTCCAGAAAAAACAAATTTATCATTGAAAATCGGAACTGGAAATCGAATTGCAAAAACTCAAAACAACAAACAATTTTTTGGCTCAATAAATTTAAAAAAACATTTCTATTTAGACAAAAGAAATTGCATTAACCTCAAAACAGAAAATTTTTATCTAAAAAGCAACGACTATGTAATTAATGAATTGTATCGGTTTGGTGGGATCAACTCCATTAGGGGATTCAACGAAAATAGTTTGCAAGCTAATGCGTTTACGTCTGTTATGACCGAATATCAATACATTATTTCACCTTCAATCTATGCACATTCCATTTTAGATTACGGCTACTTCAAAGATCAATCAACCAACAATTCGGGGAAACTTCTAGGAATTGGATTTGGTTTTGGTCTCATTACAAAAAACGGGCTTTTTAATATTGTGTATGCCAATGGAAGTTCAAAAGATCAAGCCATAAAATTATCAAATTCAATAGTGCAGATTAGTTTAAAAACCAATTTTTAAAGATCTGAATACATAATTTCATTCATTGTCGTTAATCAATTTTATCACTTAGAATCATAAATAAAAAGTTTTGGCTTGAAATGAATTTTAAAACATAGTCTAGGTTAACTTTCAAAAACCAAGTGAATAATCACTATTTTTTGAAGTCTATGCATCTATGTGTTAAATTTTTCAAAAACCTTTAAAACAAACAGTCATTTTTCTATTATTTATTATCTTGTGAATAACCTTGCTTTTCTCTATCTTTGCAAAATGGAAAAAGAACATATAATTTTTGGAATACGTGCTATTGTAGAAGCCATTCAATCTGGAAAAGAAGTCGATAAAGTTTTTATACAAAAAGAAATTTCTGGCGAACTCATGAAGGATTTAATGAAAGTCATGAAACGTGGCAACATTAACTTTTCTTATGTTCCTGTCGAAAAACTCAATCGATTAACCCCAAATAATCACCAAGGAGCGGTTGCAAGCATTTCGCCAATTGGCTTCATGGATTTAGAACATTTGGTCGAAAGCACTATTGAATCTGGAAAAACTCCATTGTTTTTGATCCTTGATCAAATATCAGATGCAAGAAATTTTGGAGCTATTATCAGAACTGCAGAATGCACTGGCGTAAATGGAATTATAGTTCAAAAAGCAGGTTCTGCACCCGTAAATGGCGACACTGTTAAAACATCTGCTGGAGCCGTTTTCAATATTCCAATTTGCAAAGTCGAGCACATCAAAGACGCTATTTTTTATCTTCAAGGAAGCGGAATAAAAACGATTGGGGCAACCGAAAAAACTGAAAAAACTGTTTATGACATTCCAATGACCGAAGGTGTAGCGATAATTATGGGTTCTGAGGAACGAGGCATCAATCCATCGGTTTTGAAAATTATTGACGAAAAGGCCAAACTCCCTATGTTTGGAACCATTGGCTCTTTGAATGTGTCTGTGGCTTGTGGTGCATTCTTGTATGAAGTTGTGAGACAACGAAGTTTGTAGTTAAACATTATAATCACTCTAACTTTAATTAGAAACGATTATAACAACTTTTTAAATAAAAATTATTTTATCTGTTAAAAATTTTGAGATTTTCAATCTATTTTAAAATTAGTATCCAAAGCAAAAGATTATTTAAAAATAGTTGGTAAAAAAACCATCAATTATCCTTAGAAATCGTAAAATTTATGGGGTGTATCTTTAAAATTATGGTTTTTAATCATTAAAATACAAATTTTAACATGAATAATGCAGTTTTTCTTTATCAATGTTATAATTATTAACTTTTAATTTTATATTTTTGTTAAATAAAGTTAAAAGAAACAATATGAATTTTAAAATTAAATCGGTAATCACCCTCATTTTTGTGTTTGCCATACAGTTTTGTTTTTCTCAAAAAACAATCACAGGAAAAGTTACTGATGCAAAAGGTCCTTTGCCAGGAGTTAATATTACCGTAAAAGGTTCTTCAAGCAATGCTTCCACAGATTTTGACGGAACCTATTCAATAAAAGCAAAAGAAGGCGAGGTATTAGTCTTTACTTTTATTGGAATGAGACAAGTTACAAGAACCGTTGACGCTCAAAACGTCTATAACATGAAGATGACGGAAGATTCGAAGGACTTGGAAGTTGTGGTAATTGGTTATGGAAAGCAAACCAAAAAGAAATTGGTTCAGGCAGTTAAAGTAATTTCAAATGAGTCAATTAAGGATTTAGTTGCTTTATCACCACAAGAACTCTTACAGGGTCAAGCGGCTGGTGTTCAGGTTGTAAACTCATCAGGTATTTTAGGTGCTGGTATTAGTGTTAAAATTAGAGGAAATGCATCTATATCTGCTGGTGGTAGACCTCTTTATGTGATCGATGGAGTTCCTCTTAATGATTTACTACTTACGAGTACACAAGGAGGACAATCACTAAATCCTCTTTTAGAAATTAATCAAAACGACATAGAATCAATGAGTGTTTTAAAAGATGCCTCTGCGGCTGCTATTTATGGTTCAAGAGGTTCAAATGGTGTAGTTTTGATAACAACTAAAAGGGGTAAAAAAGGTCAAGGTACAAAAGTAACGTTTGATCAAAATTTATCTATTACAAATTCAACTGACTTAATACCTTTAATGAATGGTGATCAATATAGACAGTTTAAAACTCTAAGAAATAATGGTGGGACTGATAATCCAGCAAACTTTCTACCTGGATCTTTTGATTGGTTAGACGCAGTTGATAAAACCGGCTATTCAAGAGAAACAAATGTTGGAGTTTCAGGAGGTGGAGAAAAAACAAATTTTTACTTAAGTTTTGGAAGATCTGACTAAGAAGGTTTTGTTATCGGAAACGCACTACAAATTACCAATGGAAGACTTTCATTAGATCATGAAATATCAAACAAATTAAAAGTTGGAGCAAATTTATCTTATGCTGAAACTAAAAATGATAGAGCTGGATCTGAAAATAGTACATTTGCTCCGTTTACAGGTGCTGCACTTATTGCTCCATGGCAACCTATTTTTAATTCTGATGGATCATTAGCACCTCCTGCTGGATTGCCAAATATTGTTGCTATTGAAACGTTTGATATTAACAATGCAAGTACAACGCGTTTTACAGGTAATATTTATGGTGAATTTGAATTTTATAAAGGTTTAAAATTTAGAACAGAATTTGGAGTTGATAGGTCATTTTTAAACCAAACACAAAGATCTTTTGAAATAAATACTCCAGGTGGATCTGGGTCAGAGGAAGTAAATACACAAAACAAATATGTTGTAACAAACACCCTAAATTATGATAAAAGTTTTGCAAAACATACTTTTAATGTAGTTTTAGGAACCACTTATGAGCAAACGGATGTTAAAACTATACAAATAGCTGCCACAGGTTATGCTTCTGATTTATTGATTAACGTGACATCTGGTGCAACAAAAACTACAACTACTTCTTTTACACAAAATTCAAGATTAAACGGTTATTTCTCGAGACTTAGTTATGATTATGACAAACGATATTTATTGGAATTATCAGGAAGAAGAGACGGATCTTCAAGATTTTCAACTGGCAAGAAATATGGTTTATTTTGGTCTATTGCAGGCGCATGGAATGTAACTAATGAAAAATTTCTACAAGATAACAATATTATATCTGAATTAAAATTTAGAGCATCTATTGGTACGTCTGGAAATGATAGAGTTGGTGAATTTCAGTTTTTCCCACTATATGCCGGTGGAAATGCGGGAGCATATAATTCCGTTCCGGGTTTTGTTTTTACACAACCTGAAAATTTAGATTACAAATGGGAACAGTCAAAAACTATAAACCTAGGTATTGATGTATCATTGCTAAAAGGTAGAGTTTCATTTTCGGTTGATTTATACAGAAAAAGAAGTGTTGATTTAATATTGGCTAAACCAGTTCCAGCAACAAATGGATTTGGTTCAATAACGGGAAATTTCGGAGATATGGAAAATAGAGGTATTGAGTTTGATTTGTCTACAACCAACATCAAAACCAAAAATTTTCAATGGACTACTAGTTTTAATATAGCAAAAAATATAAATGAAGTGCTTGAATTACCAGGCGCAGCTAAAGATCTTGATGGCAGATTTTTTGTTCCTGCGGGAAACAATTCTGGAGCAAGTGCACAAAGAGCAATTGTTGGTTATTCTATTAATACATTTTTTCTTGTTCGATATGTTGGAGTAAATCCTCAAACAGGTAATGCAGAATGGTTAGATAGAAATGGAAACATAACAATCAATCCTTCAGATAACGATAGAGTCATTGTAGGAGACGCAAATCCTAAATTTGTTGGTGGTATTACAAATAACTTTAAATATAAAAATTTTGATTTGAATGTATTTGCAAACTTTAGTTATGGAAATGATATATACGTTTCTGGATTAGGGTTTTCTCAAAACCTAATCGGTGACTTCAATAAAGATCCAATTGTTTTAGATTATTGGACAACACCAGGACAAGTTGCATTTGCGCCTGCTTTAACAAGTTCAACTCGTGCGATTTTTAATAGAACCTCCACTGCTCAATTAAGAGATGGATCATTTTTAAGGTTAAAAAATATAACTTTAGGCTATAATTTGCCTGCAAATTTGTTTGGAGAAAACTCATTTATAAAGTCAGTTAGATTATATACAACTTTTACTAATATTGCTACTTTAAAAAATAAAAACTTAAAAGGCATTGATCCAGAAACAACTGCAAATACTGATAACCTTGGCGCAGGCCAAACTTTTTTCACCCCTCCTCAAGCTAAAAGTTTTTTGTTTGGAGTTAAATTAATTTTTTAAAAAGAAAGATATGAAAAGTATAAAAATTAAAATAGTAATCAGTTTATTGACATTAGTTTCTTTTAACTCATGTGATAATAGTTTAGATTTACAGCCAGAAGATTCATTAACTCCAAATGTTATTTTTTCAAGCGAATCAACTACAAGAGGCGCTGTAGAGGGAATGTACAGCCAATGTCAAAATTCAAGTGCTCTATCTGGAATATATGATTCAATGATGGAGTGGCAATCCGATAATGTAGAATTTTCAGGTTCTTTCCCAACATTTATTGACATTTCGAATTATACAACCTTATCAAATAACGGTAATGTATTTACGGTTTGGTCTCAACATTATAATGTAATTGATGAATGTAATAATATCATTAAATCTACCCCAGGAGTTCCGTCAAGTCCTACAAACCAATTTACAACGGCTGAAAAAGATGATTTAATAGGTCAAGCAAAATTCATTAGAGCCTTAATGTATCTAAGATTATCGTCCTGTTTTGGTCACCAATTACAACAAAAGGCAGGAGTAGCTAATTTATCAGTTCCAATTGTATTATTGCCCTCCAATGGTGTTATAGGTTTTCCACAAAGAGCAACTCTTGGCGCCGTTCATTTACAAGTTGAAAATGATTTATTAGATGCAATTACAAAAATTTTACCAGCCAATACTAATAGAAACAAAGCAACTGTTGGTTCTGCTAAAGCACTTCTTGCTAGGCTCTATTTGTATCAAGAAAGATGGGCTGATGCAGCAAATTATTCAAATCAAGTAATAAATACTTCAGGTTTCACATTTGCTCCAAACTATGGTTTTTACAACACAGTAAATCCAGAACTTATATTTCAATTACAAAACATTGCTGTTGACGCTGCAACTACGGAATCATTCTCTAACTTGTATAATGGTACAGAATTTAATGGAAGGGGAGATTGTCCTTTTTCTCAAGATTTGAAAAATTTATTTTTATTAGAACCAACAGATCTTAGATATTCAGCAACATTAACTAGAAATGGAAATAAATTTGCTGGTGGTGTAGGTTTATTCTCCTTGAAATATCCTAATGCCGCAACAAGAGCAGATGATCCAAATGTTTTAAGAATATCTGAAATGTTTTTGATTAGATCCGAAGCAAATTTTAGAGGTGCACTATCAGTTGGATCATCAACACCGTTACAAGATCTTAATAGAACTAGAACACGAGCAGGATTATCAAATTTAACAACAGTGACTTTAACTAATATTCTTAACGAAAGAAGAAAAGAATTTTGCTTTGAAGGCTTAAGAAGAATGGATTTATTGAGAAATAATCTTCCATTAAGAAGTGTTGGAATGCCAAAAAATGTTGAATCACAACCTGGTCAAAATTATACAATTTTTCCTATCCCACAAAATGAAATAGATGTAAATCCTAGCCTCGCTGGACAACAAAACCTAGGTTACTAAAAAAATTCACAATACCAAAAACCACCAATTCATTTTGGTGGTTTTTTTATATCACAAAATTACTACTCCTTAGTTTTATATTCATATATCACTGGAATATTTGAAATAAAATACTCAAGATTTTCTTCAAATTTTGGTTTATTGACAAAATTTCCATGGTCGTCAAAATGACTCATGAATTCATCTTTTGAAGGATCAAAATCTGGATGTTCCCAATCGTAGAAAATAGGTTTTGTATATTCTGGTGTTTTGTATAGCAAAGAAAACAAAAAACCCGTAATCAATCCTGCTAAATGTCCTTCCCAAGAAATGGTATCGTCAACAGTTGGAAAAACATACCAAATCATACCACCATAAAAAACAATTACACACAACGAAAGTGCCACTAAACGATAGTATTTGGTTTGAATTCCTTTAAAGAAAATAAAACTCACCAAAACATAAATCAATCCACTGGCTCCTATGTGATAATTTGATCTACCAATAATCCATGTGAGTAAACCTGAAAAAACTATTCCATAAACAATAACTTCAAAGGATTGTTTTCTGTAAAAAAACCGTAATGAAGCCAATAAAATTAAAAGCGGAATTGAATTATTGAATAAATGTTCTAAACTACCATGCAAAAACGGACTAAAAATAATGCCTTGTAAACCCGATAAAGTTCTGGGTAGAATGCCATGTTGTGAAAAGTCTATTTGAAAACGAATATCAATCCAATAAATCGACCACAAAACTAATACAAAAAAAAGAGGTAATGCAATTACCGAAGTTGTGAATTTAAAATTTTTATCCATTCTCAAAAATAATCAAAAATACAACCAAATTTGAGTTTATGCTATTTTGTCAGATATCAAAGTCTGTGTTCTGATTTTAGATCAATTGATATTTGATTCTTCAATAGATTTAAAAGGTTTCTAAAACTTAC
The DNA here is from genome assembly GCA_031431275.1 of Bacteroidota bacterium. Lineage (GTDB taxonomy): Bacteria > Bacteroidota > Bacteroidia > Flavobacteriales > Flavobacteriaceae > Flavobacterium. The sequence continues at coordinate 4,180 of JANPDC010000148.1, read as the reverse complement.
TATAAAAATCAATTAAAAAAAACTGCTACAAAATAAACCTAAGAAGTTTGTTCACAAGAATTAATGGTTTTAGAAAAATTTAATTCTCTTTATTTGCTAATTGTCCACAAGCAGCATCAATATCTTTTCCTCGGCTTCTTCTGACTTTTACTACGATTCCTGCATTTTCAAGTGCTAAAATATATGCATTTATACTTTCGTCTGAAGCTTGTTGAAACGCTCCATCATCAATTGGATTGTATTCTATGAGATTGACTTTGCAAGGAACATATTTACAAAATTTTACTAGTGCATCAATTGATGCCTTGTTGTCATTAATATCTTTCCAGACTACGTACTCATAAGAAATTTTTGATTTAGTTTTTCGATACCAATACTCTAAACTTTCACGCAAATCTGCTAGAGGGAAATTACTTGAAAAAGGCATAATTCTTGAACGAATTTCATCGATTGCCGAATGGAGTGAAACTGCTAGTTTGAATTTCACTTCGTCATCGGCTAATTTTTTTATCATTTTTGGAACGCCTGACGTCGATACCATTATTCTTTTAGGTGACATTCCTAGACCTTCTTCAGAAGTTATCATTTCTATGGCTTTCAAAACATTGTTATAGTTCATGAGCGGTTCTCCCATTCCCATAAATACAATATTCGAAAGTGGATGATTGTAATACAAACGACTTTCTTTGTCAATGGCTAAAACTTGATCGTAAATTTCGGCAGGTTCTAAATTTCTCATGCGCTTTAATCGTGCTGTGGCGCAAAAATTACAATCTAAACTGCAACCCACTTGACTTGATACACAGGCTGTTGTTCTAGTTTGAGTTGGAATCAAAACCGATTCAACAACCAAACCATCGTGGAGACGAACCGCATTTTTGACAGTCCCATCTTCGCTGCGTTGCATTAAATCGACTTTGATATGATTGATTACAAAATTGTTTTCGAGCATACTTCTAGTCGCTTTTGAAATGTTTGTCATGTCATCAAAACTGTGAGCGCCTTTACTCCAAAGCCATTCATAGACTTGATTTCCACGAAATGACTTGTCATTATTAGATTCAAAAAAATCTCTTAATTGTTCTTTCGATAAACTTCTGATGTCTTTTTTCTCGATTTGCATTTTGCAAATTTAGTATAATTTGTTGATTTGTTGATTTGGATATTTGTAATTTTGTAGAAAAATAATTCAATGCACTTCCTATCTCAAGACCTAGAAGATTATATCGAGCAACATTCAGAAAATGAACCTGAAATATTGGCAAAACTCAATAAAGAAACGTATCAAAAAATATTGTTGCCTAGAATGTGTTCTGGACATTTTCAAGGTCGCGTTTTGAGTATGTTGTCAAAACTAATTCGACCTGTTAATATTTTAGAAATTGGCACTTTTACAGGTTATGCTGCACTTTGCCTTTGCGAAGGTATGCAAGAAATGGGTCAATTACACACTATTGATATTAAAGAGGAATTGGTTGATTTTCAGCGTAAACATTTTGACAAATCGGGTTTTGGGAAACAAATTTTTCAACATTTGGGCGAAGCGATTGCTGTTATTCCAAATATAGATTTAAAATTCGATTTAGTTTTTATTGATGCTGATAAAGAAAATTACATCAATTATTTTAACTTGATTTTACCCAAAATGAACAAAGGCGGCATTATTTTGTCTGACAATGTACTTTGGTCTGGTAAAGTTGTGGAGCCTTTACAGAAAAACGATTTGAGTACAAAAATTCTTTTAGAATATAATCTTTTACTAAAAAATGATCCAAGAGTTGAAACTGTTTTGCTACCAATTCGAGATGGATTGACGGTTTCGAGAGTTTTATAAACCCATGACATCAAACGGAGAAACTGGTATGAAGTATTTTTTTTGTATAAATTTGTACAATTGATAAGTCAAAAAACCCATAATTATTCCGCACGTATAACCTGACAGAATATCTGTTGGAAAGTGTAAACCAAGATAAATTCTGCTATAGGAAAACAGTAATGGCCACAAAATTACTAATCCAAAATATTTGTATTGTTTTTTAAAAATTGAATACAAAAAAATAAAAACCGCCATGGTATTTGAAGCATGTCCCGAGAAAAAACTAAAAGTGGCACTTGGTTTTACATTTCTTATGATATCTTTTAAAACTAAATCACTACAAGGGCGCAATCTCTCGAAATGGGCTTTGAATAATTCTGTTATTCCATTATTTACAGTTAATAAAACGGCTACAAATACAACTATGATTCCGGTTTGCTTTGCTCCTAATTTTCTATAAACTAAATAGATTAAAAAAATAAAGAACGGTGCCCAATTGGCTTGTTTTGTGATCAATAACCAAAACGGATCGAATGTTTCTGAACCTAAACTATTCAAATATACTAACAGTTGTTTGTCTAGGGAAATGATTTTTTCTAGCATTATAATTGACGTTTTATAGGACCCGTTAAATTTTCGAAATCTTCTTTTACTTGATTTATTGTTGATGTGCTTTCGCCAATGAAATTTTCTTTTGCTTTGTTGATTTCTGATGAAATATCCGAAATTGTGGTATCATCAGAAATATTATCAACTCCTTTTTGAATTTCGGCTTTGATTTCGTTTGTGGCATTTTTGAGTTGTGCCATAAATTTACCCAATGTTCTTGCTATTTCTGGAACTTTATCTGATCCGAAAAGCATGAGAACAACTAATAGAATAAATATTATTTCTCCAAATCCTACTCCAAAGTCCATTTAATTCAAATTATTAAATTATAAAAAACAAAGTTACAAAGTTTGGTTAAACTTTTGTTTTATTCTTTGGTTAAATTCTAATTATTATTAGAGTATCAAAAAAACTTGGATGCTAATAAAAATTTGAAAACAAATGTCGCTTAACTTAAACTCCACTTTTTATTTGCATATCCATTACTAAATTGAACAACTCTGCCTGCTTTTTTTTCAACTAAAAATGGAAAATTAATAAACAATGATTTATTAAAATTACCCGTCTCTATATATTCCTTAGATTCATAGGGATAAATGTTACCATAAAGCTTTTTAGATACTCTTTCTATGATTACCTCTATACCATCACCAAGTTCTTTTAGTTTTTTCAAATAGCGCTCGGCTATTTTTAACATTTTCTCATCTGTTAACATAATACTAATTTTTAGATCATTCTTCTGACATGACTTTATCTAATATTGGGTTAGCCTCTGAAATGGATAAGTTACCAATAAACATTATATATTTCAAAATTGTGATAGGAGTATTTTCTTTATATATCTTATTTAATTCCAAAATTAAATCATTTTCTGAACTAATTTTTTCAAAAATTTCTTTAATTTGATTAATATTTGTGTGACTAGAATCTAATCCATTAATAATAGTCTCAAGACTCTGATTATTAATTTTTTTCAATCCATTTTCTATTTTGACTTCTATTGCTTCCATGATTTTAATTATAAAATGTTAATGTAATACTCGTATATGGTGGGTTTTGAGGAATTAATTTATCTATTTTTACTTTTTTATATCCTTGTTCTAGTGCTCTAGCACCAGTCCAAGTTTCAAAGGCTACTTCTTCTTCTGACATGCCAGTTTTAAGTGCCTTGTTAAAAGTGCTGTTGCCAAGACCAGGATTGGACTTGCAGAGCCTAATGAGGCTGTAGAAACTGTAATAAAATATGTTAACTCCTGAATTACTTTTAGTATTTTGCCTAACTCTTGTTGAAATGCTGTATCGTGAACAAAAATGACAGGAATCTAGTCGTTTTATGGAATGTTTCGAAAAACTAAAAGTCTATAGTACTTGAATAGCAAAACTTAAACAATTAAATTTGGTGGGGTATTTAAAGTAATATAAGTATCTTTTTGTTGGAAATTTAGTACTTGTGATTTGTTAAAAATGATACTTTCAATACCTTTAGGGGTTTCCTCGTTGTACACAAAAATATCAGGTATTTCTGATACTATTTCCTTTAAAAAAGGGATGAGTAGTTTATCTTCATAACCATACTCGATGATAATCATCATGCCATAATCACTTATACCATAGAGATTGTTAAATGTATCGTTATAATCAGATTTACAATTAATTCGAACGCTTAAATAATTACTTAAGTTTTCCCTAAATAAATTAATTTCTGTAATATCATATTCTTGGCTGTATGATTTTGCAGCTTGATAATCTAATTTT
>JANPDC010000147.1:0-28911 GCA_031431275.1 Bacteroidota bacterium | reverse complement strand
TTGAAAATTGTTTAATTATCTTGGTCTCAATGGCATAATAACTGGTTCAATTGCACTTGCAGAAGAACTTGTGTTTGTGTTTTCTTGAATTGTATTGGATGTTTCGATTTCTTCTGTGGTACAAGAAACAAGTGTAACTAACAATAAACAAACAATGGCGATAGAATAGGCTAATTTTTTCATGATAATAAATTTTATAAAGTTTGATTTTTAGGTGTAAGTTTTGAAAATTGTTAAATTATCTTGGTTTTAATGGCATAATAACTGGTTCAATTACAGTTGTAAAAGAACTTGTATTTGTGTTTTCTTGAATTGTATTGGATATTTCGATTTCTTCTGTGGTACAAGAAACAAGTGAAACTAACAATAAACAAACGATGGCGATAGAATAGACTAATTTTTTCATGGTAATAAATTTTATAAAGTTTGATTTTTAGGTGTAAGTTTTGAAAATTGTTAAATTACCTTGGTCTCAATGGCATAATAACTGGTTCAATGACACTTGCAGAAGAATTTGTATTAGATGTTTCGATTTCTTCTGTGGTACAAGAAATAAGAGTAACTAACAATAAACAAACAATGGCGATAGAATAGGCTAATTTTTTCATGATAATTTTTTTTTAGATGTTTTATTTTTTATTTTTATAGAATTGAAATTTATTTCGTAATTCCTTAACAAATTTAAAGTATATAAAAAATTTTAGGTTGTGGCATTTCCGCATATTTAGTTAAACTTTGGTTAAACGTGGTTTTCACGTAATAAAAATATTTAAAAAAACACTATAGTTTTTATTTTTAAAAATGTAAATAATTGTAAATTAAATACTTAAAAAATACTTTTTTCGTTTGTGTAGCGAAATAAAAATAAAATCTATACACTAAATTTTTTAAAAAGTCATTCAAAAGTTAATAAAAAGTATCTTTTTACTAACATAATTGCAAATTTTCACCAAAAAAAAAAACATGGTGAATACCAAAAAAAAGCGAGTAAACTTAGTTTATAAATAAAAGTATATATTAGCACATCAAAAAATATTTAAAAATGCAGAACAGTAATCAAGAAAGTTTTAAACGTGAACTCGGACTATTTGATGGAACAATGTTAGTAGTTGGTTCCATGATTGGATCAGGAATATTTATTGTTAGCGCAGATATTGCTCGGCAAGTGGGTTCTGCTGGATGGTTAATTGCAATTTGGCTAATTTCGGGTTTGATTACCATGATAGCCGCTGTAAGTTATGGTGAATTGAGTGCTATGTTTCCAAAAGCAGGTGGACAATATGTTTATTTACAAGAGGCTTATGGCAAATTAGTTGCCTTTTTGTATGGTTGGAGTTTCTTTTCAGTTATTCAAACAGGAACAATTGCTGCTGTTGGGGTTGGTTTTTCAAAATTTTCTGCCTATTTGATACCAGTTTTAAGTAATGAGAATATTTTATTTGATATTGGAGGCTTTAAGCTCAATGCCGCACAAATAGTCTCGATTGTTATCATTGTTTTTTTAACTTATTTGAATACGCGTGGTGTCAAGGATAGCAAAACGATGCAAACTATTCTTACTATTATTAAAATTGCATCACTTTTTGGGCTATTAATTTTTGGATTTCTACTGGCTGCAAAAACTGATATTTGGAATGCTAATTTTGAAAACATGTGGAAAACAACTTCTTTTAATGCTAAAACTGGAATTTGGACAGCAATTTCTGGAAAAGCATTAATTTCTGGATTAGCCGCAGCAATGGTTGGTTCATTATTTTCTAGTGATGCTTGGAATGGAGTCACATTTATTGCTGGAGAAATTAAAAAACCAGAGCGAAACGTGGGTTTGAGTTTATTTCTTGGTACGCTAATCGTAAGTGTGATTTACATATTAATTAATCTAATGTATTTAGCCGTGATTCCTTTTCAGGAAATTGCAACTGCTGAAAATGATAGGGTTGCAGTTGTAGCATCTCAATATATTTTTGGTGATATTGGAACTTATATAATAGCAATTATGATTATGATTTCAACATTTGCTTGTAATAATGGTCTGATTATGGCAGGAGCAAGGGTCTATTATACCATGGCAAAGGATGGATTATTTTTCAAAAAAGCATCTGTTTTGAATTTTGCTGGGGTTCCAGAATGGGCATTGTGGACACAATGTTTTTGGGCTTGCGCCTTATGTTTGACTGGAAAATATGGAGACTTATTAGATTTTGTGATCATCATCGCCTTGATTTTTTATATTCTAACCATATACGGAATCTTTAAACTTCGTTCTAAAATGCCAAATGCAGATCGACCGTATAAGGCATTTGGATATCCTTTTTTGCCCGCATTATATATTGTAATTGCAAGTGGTGTTTCTATAGCATTGCTTTACACACAAACAAAAACATGTGGTTGGGGAGTTTTGATTATGCTAATTGGGATTCCGATTTATTATTTCTCGAAACCAAAAGAGTAATATTATTTATAAAAAACATAAAAATATAATTCGTCTCAAAACTAATTTGAGGCGTTTTTTATTTTTGATTAGATTTTACTTCGTTGAATATCAAAAAGCAGTAAAATTGTCTTTGTACTTTGATTTTCCATCCAAAATTATTACAATTTCTATATTAACCTCATAAAATTTACTTTTTGAATTCCTTTTAGAGAAAATTTTCTAAAATCATTATTTGATTGAGTTGAGTAAATACAGGTTCTATATTTATGGTAGTTTTTTTTTTTTTTAAGCAATAATGATTTAGAATTGCTACAATCATTATATAGAAAATAAAACTTGTTTGTCATTGTAATAGAATTTAGTTCTAATTCAATTGAATTAGTTTATCAAAATAAATATTAAATTAAAAAGGAAACTGAATTTTCTATTTTTGAATATTGAAACATCTAACAATACAATCACTAGTCACCAACAATTTAATGATTTAAGTGTTCTAAAGTATCAAAAATTAGTTAACCATAATTTAAAAGTTAGTATCAAGATTATTAAGAATATCAAATTTAAAAGAAATTTCAGCATGGTTTGGTCACATAAATTTAATGAGTTTAACCAATGTTTTTTATTTATATTTGCATAAAATAAACTTTTATCAAATGAAAAAAATTACATTACTAATTATATTATTATCATTCTCAACAATCTCTTTTTCTCAAAAAAAAGATAAAATAAAAGGATCAAAAGTAGTAACAATTGAACAAAAGAAAACGGGCGCTTTTGAAAATCTCGAGGTCATGGATGATCTTGAAGTTATGATTATAAAAGGTGAAAAATCTAGTATTGAAATTGAGGCTGACGATAATATTCATGAGGCTTTGGGTTTCTCAATAACTGAGAAAACACTTCGATTGAGTATGGATAAAAACATCGGGAGTTATAAAAAATTTAATATCAGAATAACTTACACAGATACTCTAAGAACGATAACTACAAAAAATGATGCTGTCATAAATGCTTTACAAGAAATTAATTTAGAACAAGTGACTTTTAAAAGTTTTGATTCTTCAAAATTATTTTTGAACATCAAATCAAAGAAATTTTCCCTTATTGCAAACGATAAATCTCGTTCAGAATTAAACATAAAATCTGACGATGCAGTTATTGAATTGAGTAAAGATTCTCAAACAAAATCAATAATAAATTCTGGAAATTTGAAGTTTGATTTGTATCAAGATGCAAAAGCAACTGTTGAAGGTAATATTATTGAAATGAAACTTCGTTTAGATAATAGTTCCGACTTTAAAGGAAAAAAATTAGCCGTTAAAAAAATGGAGTTAATTGCCGAAGTAAGTTCGTCTTGTGAAGTCAACGTGAGCGAAAGCATGAGTATTGAATGCTCTGGAAAATCAGAAATTGAATTATATGGAAATCAAAAAATAGATTTAAAAAAGTTTGCAGATACATCCAGATTGACAAAGAAAAAATAAATAGTATAAGAATACTAAAAATTAAAAAACCTTTCAAAATTTTATGCTGAAAGGTTTTTTAATTTTTAATATTCCCAACGTCTCAAGCGATTGAGTTCTTCTTGAGCCTCAATTTCTTCCACTGGAATTACTTTCAAAAATGATGCATGTTGTTCTATTGCATATTCTACTTTTTCAACAATTTCTTCTATTGTTTCGTTGTCATAATCAATTACTAGAGGTTCTTTGATTATAAAAGATTGTAAAATTCCTTTCTTTTTCAATCGAAGCCCTTTTTTGTCAAACGAACGTCGAAAACCATCAATCACAATTGGTACCACAATTGGCCTGTGTTGTTTAATTATATGAGCCGTTCCTTTTCGAACAGGTTTAAATGATTTTGTGGTTCCTTGCGGAAACGTAATTACCCAACCATCAGCCAAAGCAATTTTTATATTTTCAGTATCATTTGGGTTAACCGCTTTTTTTTCTTCTACATCTTTTCCTTTCGCACGCCATGTTCTTTCTACAGTGATTGCACCAACATATGCCATAATTCTGGGTAAAATTCCCGCTGTCATGGTTTCTTTTGCAGCAACATAATAAATATTCATTTTAGGTTGCCACAAATATCCAAGGTTGTTAATGTTGTCTTGTCTGCCTTTTAAACTCGCATTAAAAACATGAAACATAGCAACTACATCTGCAAAATAAGTCTGATGATTGGATATAAAAAGAACATTTGTATCAGGCAAAGATTTAATAATTTCTGAACCATCAATTTGCAATTCATTAAAACCGTTATAACGTCTATAGGTCAATGAACCAAAAATTCGGATTAACCATTTTTTGATAAAAAGTATATGACCAAAAGGATTTCTCTTTAATAAACCCATAATTTATTTTTCTGTTTAGAAACACAATATTACAAAAAAAGGAGCGATCACAAAACCTTCTTCAAGGTTTCTTTTAGTTCACTTAGCATCATGGCAGTTGCACCCCAAACAACATGCTCTTGAATTTGAAATGCTGGAACTTGAATATCAATTGAATAAGATGTTGACATGTTGTGATTGATTACAAAATCTTCATTTAAAAAATCATGTAATGGCCATTCAATGATTCCTGCAACTTCTTCAGGATCTGGTAAAAAAACTAATTCTTCATCAGAAAATCCTAAAAAAGGATAAACTATAAAATTACTTGGAGGAATATAAATTTTTGTAAAAGCACGAATTACATTAATTTTATGTCTCAAAACCCCAACTTCCTCTTCGGTTTCTCGCAAAGCAGTTTCTTCAAAATTCAAATCTGTTTTCTCTACTTTGCCACCAGGAAAAGCAATTTGTGCCGAATGAACACCTTTATAGGAATTTCGAACTATTAAAACTAAATGGGTTTTATTATTTTTTGGGTAAAAAAGCATCATTACGGCCGCTTTTTTTGGATTTATTGTATCAAAATTCAAGTTTTTAACCAAATCTGCTCTTTCTGGTGGCGACATAATTTGATGTGCCAATTCTCCAAGAAGTGTTTCTTGTTTAATTTTTGGAATATGAGTCATAAAATCTTGAAAATCCATAATCAAAAGGTTATTTTTGCATCATTAAAACTTTATTTCAATCACAATAAATGTATTCTAAACAAGAAAATCAACAACTAAAACAAGAATTCTGGATTACTTTCGCCGAAAAATATCCGAGGAAATGGGTTTTATATGACACAAAAATAAAGGATTTTTCGTTTAAATTCTATGTTGATAACAAAAAAGCACAAGTTTCGATTGATATTGAACCTCGAAATGACGAAAAAAGGCTTGCCTATTTCGAAAAACTCGAGTCTTTAAAAAATATTTTAGAAACAGAATTCATCAAAAACTTAGTTTTCGAAAAAAGTTATGCTCTCGAAAACGGAAAAATTATTAGCCGAATTTGGATCGAGAAAAATCAGATTACAGTGAGTAATCGAACAAATTGGGATGAGATTTATGCATTTTTTAACTACAATATGACACAATTCGAATTGTTTTTTGCTGATTATGATGAAGTTATAAAAAATATTTGAAAGTCATATTTTAGTTTAAAAATGTCTTTTACTTTACTCAAACTTTGCAGTAAAACCCAAATAAAAACTTCTACCAACGGCTGGAATAATTCCTGGACCAGGATATTCATCTGTTCTACGAGTAAAGTATTGTTTGTCAGAAAGATTGTTGGCTCCAAATTTCAAGGCATATTTCCCGAAATTATAACTACCAGACCAATCCAAAACAGAATATGCTGGAATGTAACCTCCAATTGGATCATCACTTATTTCAATATTTGAGGCATCTCCAAAAGCATCCCCAACATAATTTACTTGAAAAGTAGTTGAAAATTTTTGAGTATTGAAAATTAATCCAACCCGATTGATTATTTTGGCAGCGGCTTCCACACGTTTACCTTTGAAATCGCCTGTTGTGTATTGCGCATCGATGTATGCATAGGAATTAAAAATGCTCAAACCATAATCTGATTTTGGATTCAAATATTTCAATAAATTGAATTCTACATAACTTTCGATGCCTTTGTGGACACTGTTTGCAATGTTTTTTCTAACTGAAATATAATCGCCAGTTATTGGGTCAACGTCAAGAGTAACGCCAATTCGTTGGTTGTATGCCATATAAAATCCGCCAATATCAAAATTTAAAAAATTGCGAATTGTACCTCGAAAACCCAAATCGGCGTTGAAACCTTTGCTGTCTTTTAGGTTTTTATCAATTTTGGAAACAATACCAAAAGGTTCAAGTTGGCTATAATCTATCGGTCGAAAGGCTTGGCTAAAATTAGCATAAAGATTTGTATTTTTTGTAGGTTTCCATTCGGTTCCAATACCAAACAATGCAAATGTTCGAGTGCGAGATTCTTTAGAAATCAAGATATCACCATCGACTTCTTTTTTTCCTTTGGACGTGCTTTTCAAATATTCAAATCTAAAACCTGGCGTAATGGTAAAGTTTTTAGTGATTTTGAAAATGTTTTCAGCAAATGGTGCAATATTTGTCGTTGTAAAATCTAAATCGTAACCCCAATCTCCTGAAATTGAAATATCAAAATCTGATTTTGTAGTGCCTTCTCCGCCGCCTTGTCGCTTGAACCAAGCGTAAGATTGTCTTATTCCTGTTGCAAAAGTTGATTTTTGACTGCCTAATTTATAGTTTTGAGAATAGCGAATTTCGGTAGTAGAATTGTTCATTTTTTCGATACCAACTTCTCGTGGAACAAATTCCGAAGTCGCTGGGTCGATATTATCAGTTGCTGCTGCGCCACCGTCTTCGTTGCGCCAAACTAAAGACCTAGAACTGAATAGAAAACTTGTTTTAAAAGAAATTGTGCTATTTTCTGAAGGAGTTATATTTGCGAAAGCAGTCAGAATATTCCACGGACTTCTAATCCAGTTTCGTGTTCGAGTCGAAGTTCGAGGATTTGCCACAAATAAACTATCAGTCAATCCACCAGGCATTTTTATTTTGTTTCTGAGTAAAGAATATTCCAGACCAAAATTTAATTTTTCAGAATAATTGTATTGTAATTTTGCAAATCCAGAAACTTGAGTTTGTTCAGAATTTGGTCTGTAACCATCAATATTTCTGTATTGTAAGAAACTATAAAATGACAATTTTTTGTAATTTCCTCCAATTGAATTAAAAGCATTGTACAAGCCATAACTACCTATTGTTTGCGAAGTTATTAGTTCGAATGGTTTGTTTTTTGGTGCATCTTTAGTGACATAATTTACTAAACCTCCAAATTGTGATCCAAACTGTAATGATGCTGCGCCACGAACCATTTCAATTCTCGAAACGGCTTCCATTGGGGGTAAATAATAAGCCTCATTGTATCCATAAATATCAGCCGAAACGTTATAGCCATTTTGTCTTGTATTCATTTCAATGCTTTGTGTTGGATTTAATCCACGAGTAGCTATTCCGTTTGCAGTAAAACCACTACTTTCGGTTTCGACAATATTCAATCCGGGAATTCTTCCTAGAATTTGTCTTGTATTATTGACTGATTTGTTAGCGTCAAGCGAGTCAACAAGAATGATTTCGTTTTTTTTACCAGCATAAATTATTCCTTCTTTAGCATCAGATAAATGACCAATTCCGTTTACAGTTTTGAAACTTTTTATTACAATTTCTGAAAGTTTGGTAGTGTCTTTTATTTGTGAATTTGAAACTTGAACTAATAGAATTAGTGAAAATGCGAGAATTATTTTTCGGAATGACATATTAAAGTATGAATTTTATTTTCTGTAATGATCTGTTAACGTATTTATGAATTTTTCGATTTGAAGTTCTTCTTTTTCGGTTAAACCTAGATTTCCAAGTTCAGTTACATTCACGTTTTGATTGTATTCTGGCGCACCAAATTCGCCAGTATTCAAATCTCGAACATTATAAAAATGAATGGCTTCTTTGAGTGTTGCAATCGATCCGTTGTGATAATATGGTGCTGAAATCGCTGAATTTCGTAAACTTGGAACTTTAAATTTCCCGTTGTGTTGTGGTTCGTTTTTAATAATTCCTATACCTAAATCGACATAAGAATTTCCAGCAGGATTAGAAGTTTGATTGTAAAACGGATTTGAATTGTTGCGAGGAATACCCAGATTATCATAACTAAAATCAGTAAATAAAACTTTTCCGGTGTTTGGATCTGCATCAAGAACGTGACACTGTGCACATTTTCCTTTACCTTGAAAAAGGGCTAAACCTTGTTTTTCATCATTAGTAAAAGTGACCAATTGTTTGGAATAATAATCGAATTTGGAAGTAAATGAATTAACTTCTCTAGAAGTTTGAAACTTAGTAACAGCATCTGCAACCGCTGAGAAAATATCTGAATCTTCGGTTTTATTTCCATAAATTTTTTGAATTTCAGAATAATAAGAGGCATTTTTAATTTTGATTACAACGTTTGCAATTGAGCCATTGTTCATTTCTGAACTTCCAATAAAAGGATGAATCATTTGCTCTTGCAGATTTGGTGAACGACCGTCATAGAAAAATCCGCCAATATAAGTTTCGTCGGTTGTGTTATAAAATTGTGTTGGGGCAAAAACATTATAAGATAAGTTTGGAGCATTTCGACTTGAAAAACTCGATCCGTTTGCACCAACAGAAATGGCTTGATTTAAAGAATCACTAAAACCTTTTTCTGGAGCATGGCAACTTGCACAAGCCTGACCCATTGGGTTTGATAAACTTGCGTCAAAGAATATTTGTTTACCTAGAGCAATTTTTGCATCAGGAATATTTTCATATTCTTGAGCATCGTCGGAGCAACTTGTTGCTAAAAAATTTAAAAATAAAACAATAAAAAAATATTTAGTTTTCATTTATTTGGAATAATTAAAAATAATAATGCAAATATATAAACTAGATTTCAATTTACAAATTTATTTAGACTAAATATGAATAATAATTTTTGTAAGATTTAAGGCATTGATTTTCAATAGATAAATATCAATTAGAAACTCGAAACCTTAGCCCAGATCGAAATGGTATCCTTTTGCTTTATTTGATTGTGAGGTAACGAAGCAATCAAATAAAGCAAAAGATAAAATGGAGAGCTGGAAAAAGCTCCAAAAAAAACAAATCGAAATGTGTAATCTTTTTTGTAAATTTGCACTCTCAAAATTAAAGATACCATACAATGTTAGATAGATTACAAATAGTTAAACAACGTTTCGACGAAATTTCAGATTTGATTATTCAGCCAGATGTTATTATGGATCAAAAGCGCTATGTACTTTTGAATCAAGAATATAAGAATTTAAAGGCTTTGAAGGAAAAACGAGATGAATATGTGATTTTGATGGCAAATATCGAAGAGGCAAATGAAATTATATCAGACAATTCTGATGCTGATATGACTGAAATGGCAAAAATGCAACTTGATGAAGCCAAAGATCGTTTACCAGAATTGGAAGAAGAAATTAAGTTTATGCTGATTCCAAAGGATGCTGAGGATGCAAAAAACGTAATGGTTGAAATTCGTGCTGGAACTGGTGGTGATGAAGCCAGTATTTTTGCAGGAGATTTGTTTCGAATGTATACGAAATATTGCGAAAATCGTGGATGGAGAACTTCTGTTGTAGACATGAATGAAGGAACTTCGGGCGGATTTAAAGAGGTTATTTTTGAAGTTACAGGCGAGGATGTATATGGAACTTTGAAGTTTGAGGCTGGTGTGCATCGTGTGCAGCGTGTTCCGCAAACTGAAACCCAAGGTCGTGTTCACACATCTGCGGCAACAGTAATGGTTTTGCCAGAAGCCGAAGAATTTGATGTTCACATTGATATGAATGATGTTCGGGTTGATTTTTTCTGTTCCTCTGGGCCTGGTGGACAATCTGTAAATACAACAAAATCTGCTGTAAGATTAACACATATTCCAACAGGATTAGTGGCGCAATGTCAAGATCAAAAATCGCAACACAAAAATAAAGACAAAGCATTTGGTGTTCTGCGCTCTCGTTTATACGAACAAGAATTAGCAAAAAAACAAGCCGAAGATGCTGTAAAACGTACTTCGCAAGTGAGTTCTGGTGACCGATCTGCAAAAATTCGTACCTACAATTATTCTCAAGGACGCGTTACAGATCACAGAGTAGGAATTGATGTTTTTGACATGGATGGCGTGATGAATGGCAAGATTCAAAAACTTATTGATGAGTTGCAACTGGTTAATAATATGGAGAAACTGAAAGAAGCTAGCGAAGTTTTTTAAGAATAATAAAATAAATACTATTAAAACACGTTTTAGTTTAAATACTAAAATTTGAATTATGAAAAAGTTGTTGATATTTATTTTTGTGTTATTCACAATAGCTAGCACAAAAGCCCAATCGTATTTAGGTTATACTTTCGATAATTATGCTGGAGTTCAAGGAGTTATTTCAAATCCTGCAAACATTGTCGACTCTCGTTTTAGAACAGATATTAATTTAGCATCTATTAGCGCAGGTGTTGTTAATGACTATTACGGTTTTAAAGTTTCTGATTTCTGGAAGAACTCGGACTACAAGTTTGAAAGAGATGCAAGAAAAAACCCTTCTTCAAGCAATAATTTTCAGACCAATATTGATGTAATGGGGCCTTCGTTTATGTTCAATATCAAACCCAAGCACGCCATTGCACTTTCTACAAGATTAAGATCTATTGCAAATGTAACAGGTATTAATGGAGAACTGTTTAATCAATTTAGAGATAATTTTGACTCTTCAAACGGATTTAACTTAGCTCCTCAAAACTTTAATTTAGTTGGAAATGCATGGGCAGAATTCGGACTTTCTTACGCAGCCGTTTTATTTGATAAAGATAAAAATTTTCTAAAAGGAGGTTTGACTTTAAAATACCTTTCGGGTTTGCAAAATTCTTATGTAAATGCTGATAATGTATCAGTTGGTTATATAAAAAATAGCACAACAAATACTGCATTAAATCCAATCACAACAACTGGAAATTTGACCTATGGCGGAAGTGATAATCTGGGAGGAACCAATGATTTGAACTTTAATAATGGATCTGGAATTGGATTAGATTTAGGTTTCGTTTATGAATATCGACCAAATATAGATGAATTAAGAGACAAAAAAGAAGCAAATAAATATTTGATTCGGGTTGGGCTTGCATTGACAGATTTAGGATCTATTAATTATAAAAATTCTCTAGAAAGAAAATATAATGTAAATAGAACCATAACAGAGCAACAATATGATTCCCAAAACACGGGTAACTTACTTGCTAATCAATATACATTAGTTTCAAGTTCATCATCATCAAAATATATTTTACCAACATCGATTCACTTGAATTTGGATTGGAATATGTACAAGAAATTCTATTTGAATGCCAACGTTGATGTTAATACCAATGGTAAAACTGCCGTAAACGCTAACACAATTGCTAATAATTATTCTATAACACCTCGATATGAATCAAAATGGTTTAGTTTTTATTTGCCATTGAATGTCATGGAGTATAGTGGTTTCCAGGCAGGAGCTGGGTTTAGACTTGGACCTGTATTTATAGGATCAGGATCGGCAATTACAAATTTATTTTCAGATAATTCAAAGGCAATTGATATTCATGCAGGTTTGAAAATTCCTATTTATCAAGGAAAAACGAAAGATAAAGATGAGGACGGAGTTCTTGATAAAAATGATGAGTGTCCAACTGAAGCTGGTCCAGCCGAAAACAAAGGTTGTCCATACAAAGATTCTGACCGTGATGGAGTTTTAGACAAAGACGATAAATGTCCAAATATTGCTGGGGAGAAAACCAACAAAGGTTGTCCGTGGGAAGATTCTGACAAAGATGGAGTTTTAGACAAAGACGATAAATGCCCAAAAGTCTTCGGTGATGCAGAAAATAAAGGATGTCCGTATCCAGATTCTGATAAAGATGGAGTTTCTGACAAAGAAGATAAATGTCCAAAAGTTTTTGGAACTAAAGCAAATAATGGATGTCCTGAAGATAAAGTTGTAGAAAAACAACCTGCAAAACCAGAAATCAAGGATGATATCATTAAAAAAATTAATGATTTCTCAAAAACAATACTTTTTGATACAGGAAAAGCAACAATCAAGAAAGAGTCTTTTGTGAGTTTAGACGGAATTGTATCTGTTTTGAATGAATATAAAAATGCTAATTTCAAAATAGAGGGACACACTGATAATGCAGGGAAACCTGCAAAAAATTTAAAACTTTCTAAAGATAGGGCTGCAGCTGTAAAAAAATATCTTGTTGATAAAGGTATCCGAAATGACCGTTTGACTTCTGATGGATTTGGTTCAAGCAAACCAATAGCAAGTAACAAAACACCAAAAGGTAAAAACCTGAATAGACGAGTAGAAATTAATTTGATAAAATAAAATTGAAAACAACTAACAAACGCTTCAAGAAATTGAGGCGTTTTTTTTGATTTGTACTTTAAAAAAAATAATAACTATATCGTTTTTGTTAATAACCTATTCATTTTAACTAATAACTAAAATCGGAATTGAAGAACCTATTTCCGAAATTTGCTACTCAATATTTTAAAAATGAAAATACACAATTATAGTGCAGGACCGTGCATTTTACCTCAAGAAGTTTTTGAAAAATCGGCACAAGCAATTTTAAATTTTAATAATTCAGGACTTTCTATTCTAGAGATTTCTCATCGAAGTAAAGACTTTGTTGCTGTCATGGATGAAGTTCGTGAATTAGTTCTTGAATTACTGGATTTGAAAAATAAAGGTTATCAGGCACTTTTTCTTCATGGAGGTGCAAGTCTAGAATTTTTGATGGTACCATATAATTTAATGAAAACAGACGGAAAAGCAGCGTATCTCGATACTGGTACTTGGGCTGCGGGTGCAATTAAAGAAGCCAAAAATTTTGGAGAAACAATAACAGTTGGCTCATCTAAAGCCGATAATTATACTTTTATTCCGAAAAATTTTGAAATTCCAGCAGATGCTAATTATTTTCATTGCACCTCAAACAATACTATTTTTGGAACCCAAATGAAAATATTTCCAACAACTAATATTCCAGTAGTTTGCGATATGAGTTCGGATATTTTTTCTAGAGTTTTAGATTTCACAAAGTTTGATTTGATTTATGCAGGAGCACAAAAAAATATGGGCCCAGCAGGAACTACTTTAGTAGTAGTAAAAGAAGAAATTTTGGGTAAATCGGGTCGAAATATTCCGAGTATGCTAGATTATGCACAACATATCAAAGCGGAAAGTATGTATAATACGCCAGCAGTTTTTCCAGTTTATGCCTCGTTATTGACATTAAAATGGTTAAAAAACTTGGGAGGAATTGCTGCAATCGAAAAAATTAATAATGCTAAAGCCGAGTTGCTTTATGCAGAAATTGATAAGAATTCGCTATTCAAAGGTGCAGCAAACAAAGAAGATAGAAGTATCATGAATGCTACATTTTTATTAAATGACGAAAGTCACGCTCCAATTTTTGATAAAATGTGGGCAGACGTAAACATTTCTGGATTAGCAGGTCATCGATCTGTTGGAGGATATCGTGCGTCGATGTATAATGCAATGCCTCTAGAAAGTGTTCATGTTTTAGTTGAAGTAATGAAAGATTTAGAAAATTCAATTTAAAAAATCTAAATCTAAAAAAGTGTAACTTTAAATTTAGGTGATTTTTTAAATTATTAAATCTAACCTTGATTTAGGCTTAACTTCATTTTAGTCAACTTTGTTTGAAATGCAAATCTTGTTTTTTTAATAAAAGATTGTCACTTCAAACACAAAATAATTCAAAAAAATAAATATATACAATTTAAAAAATGAAAGTATTAGCAAACGACGGAATTTCAAAAAGTGGAATTCTAGCTTTAGAAAAATCTGGTTTTGAAGTTATTACAACTAAAGTAGCGCAAGAACAAGTTGCCAATTATATCAATCAAAACAATATTGCAGTTTTGCTAGTTAGAAGTGCTACAAAGGCAAAAAAGGACATAATTGACGCTTGTCCAAATCTCAAAATCATCGGTAGAGGTGGAGTTGGTATGGACAATATTGATGTTGAATATGCTCGTTCAAAAGGAATTCATGTGATTAATACGCCTGCGTCTTCAAGCGAAAGTGTTGCCGAATTGGTTTTTGCACATTTGTTTACTGGTGTTCGTTTTTTACATGATTCAAATAGAAACATGCCACTTGAAGGAGATTCTAATTTTGATGGATTAAAAAAAGCTTATGCGAACGGTATCGAATTAAGAGGAAAAACCATAGGAATTATAGGTTTTGGTCGTATTGGTCAATCAGTAGCAAAAATGGCATTGGGATTAGGAATGAAAGTTATAGCATCTGATAAATTTGTGGGTAAGGCCGATGTAAAAGTTGATTTTTATAATGGTCAATTCATTAATGTCGAAATTGAAACCGAACCTACTGAAGATGTTTTCAAACATTCAGACTTTATAACCTTGCACGTGCCTGCACAAGATGGTTATGTAATTGACAAAGAACAAATTGCAATAATGAAAAACGAAGTTGGAATCATTAACTGCTCTCGTGGAGGTGTTATTAATGAAGTTGCATTAGTTGAAGGTTTAGATTCTGGAAAAATTTTATTTGCAGGATTAGACGTTTTTGAAAATGAACCAACACCTGAAATTACGATTTTGATGCATCCAAAAATTTCACTCACGCCTCATATTGGTGCTGCAACTCTAGAAGCCCAAGATCGAATAGGAACTGAGTTAGCAGATCAAATTGCAAGTTTATTAAAATCAGAAAGGGTTTAATTAAATTTGTGTTTTAATTTTCTGGCACATATTACAGTAATTGGCACTGATTTATTTAAAAAATAGCCCACGTAAATTATTGTAATTGCTTTCAGTTTTTTTATGTCAAAACTATTTATTCATTTAAAATATGTTTTTTTTAACGCAATTAATCAAAATAAATTTCTAAATTTACTTAACCAAAAATTTAAAATTTAACCCCAAAAAACAAGATTATGGCAGGATTAATGGATTTATTAAGTAGTGATTTAGGAAAACAAATTATATCAGGTGTGGCTGGAAAAGTAGGAACAAGCGAAGGTGAAACTTCCTCGGTTTTGGCTTCATTAATGCCAACGATGGTTGGTGCGATGCAAAACAATGCATCAACACCAGATGGACTTTCTGGATTGCTTGGAGCAGTAACAGGTGGGAAGCACGATGGTGGAATTCTTGATAATTTATCAGGATTTTTAGGTGGTGATGACCATTCAGATGGTGAAAATATCTTGAGTCATGTTCTCGGTGGTAATCAGGAAAATGTTCAAAATAATTTGGCTCAATCAACAGGAGTTGGTTCTGATAAAATTTCAATGATCATGAAAATTGCAGGTCCAATTTTGATGGGATATTTAGCCAAAAAAGCCATTGGTGGAGGCCTAACTAACAATCCTGCTCAATCAGGAGGAGGTTTAACTGACATTCTTGGTGGATTACTTGGAGGTGGAAGTCAATCAGAGGCTGCACCAGCACAATCTGGAGGAGGAAATATTTTGACATCAATGCTAGATCAAGATGGTGATGGAGAACTGGGCATTAGTGATGCAATTGCTGCAGCAACAAAGCAAGGCGGAATTGGCGGTTTGCTTGGTGGATTGTTTGGAAAATAAAATTTCACAAAACCATTAGTTTAGGCTAATGGTTTTTTATCTTTTATATTATGAAAACTATTTTATTGTTTTTGATCTTTCTTTTAACTACGATTCCAACCTTTTCACAAAGTTTCGAAAAAAAATCGAATTCAATTGTTAGTGATACAATCAAAATTGCCAATGAAGAACTTGAGTATGAGGTTGTAATTATTGATGTTGGTTTTGCATCTTGGCTAAATGGTCGTGCTTTTCCAAGAAATTATCATTCAGAATCTTTTCTTGAAAATAAAAACCAGTGGTATGTCTCAGAATGGAATCGTCGTGTTTTGCAGCCGCAATTGTTTGATCCAAATTTGTATGAAATGAATATTAATTATAATCCAAGCATTCATTATGGTTATGAGGTTAATTATTTGATTTACAATTACATGATATATTTTCAGAATACATTTAATCAACGATTATTTGGTTTTATTCCACCAAGATAATTTTAATTATGAAAAAATTAAAAGAACGTTGGGGAATAACTTCAAACTTTCAATTGTTTATTATTTTTATTGTTTTTGCAATCAATGGGACTTTGTCTTCAAAAGTTTCAACATCAATTTTAGATTTTTTCGAATTTAAAATCGAAAACCAAAATTGGTTTTTTTATTATCCCATTTTGATGATTATTATCACAAGTATTTATCCATTTTTGATAATGATGATTGGTTTTCTTTTTGGTCAATTCGATTTCTTTTTTAAATTTGGAAAGAATATGTTATCAAAAATTGGTTTGGGGTTTGTTTTTAATTCAAAAAAAAATCCCGAATGAATTCGAGATTTTTTAAATTTAGTACAATAGTTTAGTTTCCTTTTTTGATTACATAAACATAAATCCAAGTTAGAGTAAATGTAGGAATAGCATCTGTAAAAGGAATAATTTCTTCTAAAGTTCCAAAAACTCCAGCAATTTTACCAGTCATTCCTTTATACATCATAGCCAGTAATATTCCCGAAATTGGCGCCCAAATAATATCTGTTGATTCTGCAATACCAGGAATAATATAGGACATCATTCCAATTAAATCAAAAATAATTCCAAGAAAAAGTTTCAACATTTTATGAGTTGTGGCTTTTTGATTTGATTCTATTTGAAGTGTAGTATTCATTTTTATTTAAAATTAAAATTGTTCTAAATGTTATTTACAAAATCAATGCCAATTTTGAAAACCTATCTTTCTTCGAAAATTTTTAATAGTTGAGTAACCGAATTCCAGTTTCTGATTGTGGCAATAACATTCAATTTCTTCTCGATATAATTTTGATCTAGTTTTGTTTTTGCTGGTGAAATGTCGTATTTGATATAGATTCGATTTTCATCAATGGCAACTTCATCAGGTTTGAAATTACTCACTTTTAAATCATTTATACAATCGGGTTTTAAAATAGTAGAAATAAAAGCTACATATAATTTCTTTGTATCTTCAGTATTTTGTAAAAAGGAATTGTTGACAAAACACAATTCTAAATCTTTCTTTGAGATCACAACTACAGGAACATCATGTCCAAAAGTTTTTTGAATTTCTTGTTTAATTAAAAACCCAACTTTTGCCTCATTTTCTTCATCTGAATTTACAAAAACATTGCCAGATTGAATGTAGGTTTGAACATTTTGGAAACCAATTTTTTCTAATGCAATTTTTAGTGCATCCATTTTAATCATACGATGTCCTGAAACATTTATGCCACGAAGTAAAGCGAGATGTGTTTTCATAATCCTCAGTAAAAAAAAATGCTGAATAAATTCAGCATTTTAAAATAAAATATTATTTTTTCTTCTTTGGTGCTTCATCAGCAAAAAATCCAGAAAAGAAACCTTTTTTCTTTTGTTGTAATCCACCACTAGTTGATTGCTCATTTCCACCAACAGAGTCTTTACCAGTTGTTACTAAATCATTTATAAATTGTATGTAACTTTTATTTCGTTCTTCTAAGAAACCTAATAAATAGTTTTCACTTGATTGAATTCCGCTTGCTTGCTCAATGTGTAATAACTTCTTGTATAATGGATCAATATGATTATTAATTATTTCATTTGAAACAGTTTTTTGTTTTCCAGTAAAAAACATATTATCATTGTCATCTGTTACTGTTGTAATGTCATTTACGACCCAGTAATATCGACCAGTTTTGGACATGTTTTTAATGATTACATTGTAATCTTTTCCTTTAGATAAATTTTCCCAAAGTAGTTTAAATATAACTTTAGGCATATCTGGATGTCTTAATAAGTTATGAGATTTATCCATTAATTCAAAATCATCATAACCACAAACATCAATAAAAGATTCATTGGCATACAGGATATTTCCTCTAGAATCTGTTTTGCTTAATAGTATTTTTGATTTGTCCCATTCTAGTTCTCTATCAGAAGGTGTAGGTCTGTTGGTTAAACTAAAAAGTTTTTTTTCTGTTTCCATCGGAACAAATTTGAAATTATCTTCTTGTGGGTTTGCCATGACAAATCATATTAAGTTAGTATGCAAACATACTTCATTTTGTGATTAAAACAAATTATTTTCGATAAAAGTCATAAATAATCGTTAAAAACCTGTTTTTTTATCTAAAAAATAAAAGACAGCTAATAAAAACTAAAAATACATCATAATTTTTGTTAAGTTTTTTAAATATTTTTTGTTTATTTTATGAAAATTTAAAAATATATCAATATGTTTGCACTACAAAATCAATAAAATCATGAAAAAAATTATTCTAACACTACTATTATTGACTCTAATGATAGTGCCTATCTTTTCAAATTTAATATTTGTAGACCACGTAATTCCACTCAAGACGCCAGTTTTTGATTCTGGTGACATTGCTTGGATGATCGTAGCAAGTGCACTTGTACTTTTGATGACACCTGGTTTAGCCTTTTTTTATGGAGGTTTAGTAGGCAAGAAAAACGTGATTTCAACAATGTTTCAAAGTTTTTTGGCCATGGTTGTAATTGCAGTTCTTTGGGTTGTAGTTGGCTATGGTTTGTGTTTTGGTCCTTCAATCGAAGGTTTCATAGGTAATCCTTTAGAAAATTTATTTTTTCAAGGAATAAATGACTCAACCTCTTGGGTGTTATCTCCAACAGTTCCAATTATATTGTTTGCAATATATCAAATGATGTTTGCAATAATAACACCGGCGTTAGTTACAGGTTCTTTTGCAGAAAGAATTAGATTATCACCATACATTGTATTCTTAGTGTTATTTATGTTGTTTGTCTATGCACCTGTAGCACATTGGGTTTGGAATCCTGGGGGCTTTTTATATAAAATGGGTGTTATTGATTTTGCTGGTGGTACTGTAGTTCACATGACCGCTGGTTGGGCTGCATTGGCAGGAGCAATATTTTTGGGTCGAAGACGAGTACAAGTAGTAAATCCTGCACAAGTACCTTATGTTCTGTTGGGAACAGGTTTACTTTGGTTTGGTTGGTTCGGATTCAATGCAGGATCGGCTTTTGGAGCCAATGCGATAGCTGCACAAGCACTTGGAAATACCGCAGTTTCTGCATCAGCCGCAGGATTAGTTTGGTTGTTAATTGACAAAATTAGAGGTTATGAAATTACCGCAGTGGAAACATGTTTAGGTGTTTTAGTGGGTTTAATTGCAATTACACCTGCTGCAGGATATGTTTCAATTTGGCATGCTGTTTCAATAGGATGTATTTCAAGTTTAGTTAGTTACATTGTAGTAAGTGAATTTCCCAAAGGTATCATTGACGATGCGCTTGATGTATTTGGATGTCATGCAGTGGCAGGAATTACGGGCATGCTCCTAACAGGTGTTTTTGCTTCAAAAGCAGCAAATCCATCTATAACTCAAGAAGGATTACTTTTTGAAGGTACTGAGTTGTTTACAAATCAACTAATTGCTGTAGGCATTGTATCGGTTTTTGCGTTTATAATGTCATATTTCTTATTCTTTATGATTAATTTAGTAACACCACTTCGTGTAAGTGAAGATGTTGAGGTTGCAGGTTTAGATAGTGAACAAATTGGAGGATTATAAAATAAAATAAATTAACAAACAAATAAACAAAATGAATAAATTAAAAAACACTTTAAAATTAGCAGTTTTATTTATCTTCGGAATAAATGCTGTAAATGCACAAGATGCATCAACAACAACTTTTACAGGAAATGCAGATTTCTACTATAGATTTGACTTTGCTAATGCTGGTGATAGTGGTACAACAAATAATTATACAAGTTTTACGAATTCTCACGACTCATTCGAACTTGGTATGGCAACTTTTAAAGCAAATCATAAAATGGGAAAAGCAGCAATTTTTGCTGATTTAGGATTTGGAACGAGAGCAAAGGAATTCACTTATAATGATACTGGTGAATCATTCATGATTAAACAATTGAATATGACTTATGATTTTAGCGAAAAATTCAAATTAACTGCTGGAGCATTTGCAACACATTTAGGTTATGAATTGGTTGATGCAGTTGATAATAAAAATTATTCTATGTCTTATGCTTTTTCTTTCGGACCATTTTTTAACACAGGTATAAAAGGGCAATATACTTCTGGTAATTTTGCATTTATGTTAGGAATAACTAATCCTACTGACTTTAAGACTGCTGCAAAAGCAGGTTCTAATCAAAAGACTGTTATTGGTCAAGTTGCGTATACCATTAAAGATGGTTTAGTTGCGTTAAACTTTACAAAAGGAAGTAATAACCCAAAGTTAGTTAACAATCAACAAATTGATTTAGTGGCAAGTAAAAAAATCAATGATAAATTTTCATTAGGTTTTAATGGTACTTTCGCAACGGTATCATCTGATTTACCTGGTTCTTCAAGCGCAGATTGGTTTTCTGTACTTGCTTATGTTCAATATGCTGCTACTAAAAATGCTAGTTTGCATTACCGTCTTGAATATTTTAATGACGATAAAGGTGTTACACCTGTAGGAATTGCTAGTAATAGTATTATCGGGAATACAATATCATTGAATTATAGAGAAGGAAGATTTACATTTATACCAGAAATTAGATTTGATTTAGCTTCTAAAGATACTTTCAAAAAGAATAATGCTGGTGATCCATCAAAAACAGCCGCATCAATTTTGTTAGCAACTACTTATAGTTTCTAATTAAAATAATTTCAAAAATAAAACAAACCGTCTCGATACTAATTTGAGTCGGTTTTTTTGTTTAAGATTTGATATTTTCTACAATTTAGATGTTATAAATTTTACTTATGACGCATTTTTTTCATTAATTGCTTATCATTTCTACTAACCCAAACTCCAAATTTATTTTTTTGATTCCTTTTAGAGAAAATAGTCTAAAACTATTTTTGTGATTGAGTTGAACAAATAAAGTTTGAATAACATCCTCAAGATGAAAATTTGTGTTTATTTATTTTATAAGTTTAATATGAAGTTGAAAATTTAATTTTTTACCACTTGATTAATTACTTTCAACTAGATGATAGTAAGTTTCTAAATTGTTAAATGAATGTAATGCTATTTAACTTTTTATTATAGCCTTTGAGTTTCACTTCGATTATGTTTATTTAACTATGGATTCAAAAACTAATAATTTAACTTACAAATTAATCTAAAAAAAACCGTCTCAATTTTGAGACGGCATATTTTTGAGTAAAAAAGATTTTATTCTAACTCAATTTATTAGAAATTAAACTGATAAACTCTTTTCGAGTAATGTCATTTTCAAAAGCACCTGTAAATGACGAAGTTGTTGTAAACGAATTTTGTTTTTGAACGCCACGCATTTGCATACACATGTGTTGCGCTTCAATAACGACTGCTACCCCAAAAGGATTTAATGCTTCTTGTATACAATCCTTGATTTGATCAGTCAATCGTTCTTGAACTTGCATTCTACGTGCAAAAGCATCTATAACTCTTGGTATTTTGCTTAAACCTACAATTTGTCCATTAGGAATATATGCCACATGTGCTTTTCCGAAAAATGGCAACATGTGATGTTCGCACATCGAATAAACTTCTATGTCTTTTACGACAATCATTTGTTTGTGATCTTCTGTAAACATTGCTGATTTTAAAATTTCTAACGGATTCAAATCATATCCTTGGGTTAGAAATTGCATGGCTTTCGCAGCACGTTCTGGAGTTTTTAAAATTCCTTCACGGCTTGTATCTTCACCAAGATTTTCGATAATTGCTTTGTAACCATTAGAAATTTGTTCTAATTTTTCGGTGTTGTAAATTTCAATTTTTTCGTAGTTCTTCATTAATAATTTTAATTGTTTTAATAACTATAACAAATTTAAGTAAGAATTTTGGTTATTATTCTTGAACGAAAGTTAATGTTTTAATTCTAAAAATAATTTTTATAACACTTGAAACACTTTTATTTTAAACAATTAAGGAATTAAGTTTTATTGAAAGTTAATGAAAATGAGTTCATTAATTGTTACTTAAAAAAAAAAGAAAATTAGATTTAACGTTTCTTGTAGTTTCAAAAATCTCCCTTTTCGAGAATTAGGGGGTTTTTACATTTTAAAAGTCACCAAACCATAATCCATTTCGAAAATTTGCCCTGAAATTGATTTTGCATTATCTGAAATTAAGAAATTTGCCATATTAGCGACTTCTTCGGGTTTCAAATAATTCTTCATAGGGTGACGTTCAACCATGTTTTCTTTCATTCGGTCGTTACGCAAAATATTAGCAGCCAATGTAGTTTCTGTAATTGTTGGCGCAATGGCATTGACACGAACCACACTTGCCAATTCGGCTCCAAGCGATTTTACTAATCCTTCAACACCTGCTTTTGCAGTTGCAACACTTGCGTGGTATGGCATTCCGAGTTTCACGGCAACTGTACTAAAAAGCACAATCGATGGATCATTTCCTTTTTTGAGTGTTGGCAGATATTTCTGAATGGATTTTACAGCACCAATTACATTGATTTCAAAGTCATTTCTGAAATCATCAATACTTAAACTTCCAATAGGTTTCAGGTTTATTGAACCTGGACAATATATTAAAGTATCAATATTTTCGATTTCTGGCAATGTATCAACTAAAACATTCAATTCGAAATGTTTTAAATTTGGATTTGAAATTTCTGGTGCGTTTCTTGAAATATTAAAAACCTGATTGTTGTTGGCTAATTGTTGTTTCAAAATTTCGAAACCAATTCCTTTGCTTCCACCTATTATTACTATGTTTTTCATATGTATTTATTCTAGTATCTCTATTCTATTTTCTTTAAATCTATCGCTTAGATATTTTATTGTTATTTATTTGTCTTTGCATCGTGCACTTGAAACGTGAATCTTGCGGATCGTAACTTCTCAATTTTTCGTGTTTGGTTTTTCGACCTTGAACTCTGGCACGCCACAAACGAAAACTAGAGGCTTTCATTTCTGTTCGCATTAAATTGATTACTTCTTGTTCTTTGAGTCCGAATTGCATTAAAATCGCATCGAAAGTAGTTCGGTCTTCCCAAGCCATTTCAATAATTCTATCTTTTTCTAAGTCGGTTAATTCTTTTTTTTCTGTATTCATTTTGTTCTAGGTTGTAAGTTCTAGGTTATGAGTTTTATCATTTTATATTTAAAAGTTGTATTTTATTAGTTGAAATTATTTATTTACAGATTTTGTAAACCTATAACTTACAACATATAACCATCAATCTGAATCTCCAACATTTGCCATGGTGTGCATACCTAAAATTCGTAATCCTTCGGCTTTAACGACTGGATTTTTTTTCATTGCCCAAAGGAAATCACTGGCATATTTACGAGTTTTTTCCATATTCACGATTGGTTTTGGATAATCTACACCAATTTCAAAATTATTAAATTTTTGATCTAAAAAAGTCATTTTGCTTGGTTCGTGAATAAACTGAACTGGAACATTGGCTAATTCTGGAATCCATTTTTTGATAAATTCTCCATTTGGGTCGTGTTCGATGCTGTTTTTTGTTGGGTTGTAAATTCGTAACATATTAATTCCTGTTTCGCCAGCCTGCATTTGCAATTGCGGATAATGAATTCCTGGTTCGAAATCCAAGAACATTTGTGACAAGTGTTTGGTACATTCTTGCCATGGTTGCCATAAATTATGAGTAAAAAAAGACACGACCATTGCACGCATTCTGAAGTTTAAATAACCTGTTTCGTTGAGACAGCGCATGCAAGCATCGACTAGCGGAAAGCCAGTATTGCCAGTTTGCCATGCCAAAATTTGTGTTGGATTTAATTTTTTCTTTAATGAATGAAAACCTTTATTGACGCTTTCGAATTCCATAATTTCTTCCATTTCGAATTTCTGAATAAAATGCGCTTGCCATGTTAATCTAGAAACGAATGAATCAATTTGTTTTTTGTCTTTGCAAGTCAAACGGAATTCGGCTGTTTTTTGCAAAACTTGTCTCGATGAAACGCAACCCCAAGCAATGTATGGTGACAATCTGCTGCAACTTTTACGAGCCAATGTTGGTTTTGAAATGTGATAACTATATGAAAAATAACGCTCTGTAAAAAATGTTCCCAGATATTTTCCTGCCATTGTTGAACCGCCTTTTTGGAAAATTTTATCTGGAAAGGTTTCTAGATTTTTTACTTCGAATGATTTTTCTAAATACTCGATTTCGTCAATTTTCAATAAACTTTCTGAATTTGGATTAAAAACAAATTGTTCAGAGTTCATGTATTTTTCCCAATTCTGAACCCAATTTTTTCGCCCGTTCAATCCACGAAAAATACCGTTATTGATATTTTCTTGCCAATTGATAAAATTATTTTTGCAATATCTAGCAAACGATTTATCGCGGTCATAAGTTATTTTTATGCCAGTTTCCTGATGGGAAAAAACATTATCGATTCTGTAATCTTCTTGCAATGTGTTGAATACCGATAAAATTTCGCCCGAAACACACAAAACTTT
Organism: Bacteroidota bacterium; assembly: GCA_031431275.1. Lineage (GTDB taxonomy): Bacteria > Bacteroidota > Bacteroidia > Flavobacteriales > Flavobacteriaceae > Flavobacterium. Next base: position 3,907 of record JANPDC010000147.1, on the reverse strand, counting down.
TGAATTATAATTCGCCAATTGTAAATTAATATCAACCAATGATTGTTTGATGAAATTCCAATGACGAGCACTGTAATGTTCATCTGCTTCTAGTGATTTTTCGAAAACATATACTATCAACGTAGGAATATTTGATTTGATTGCAGCAGAGATTGCTTCGTTGTCTTGCAATCGAAGGTCTCTTTTCAGCCAAACTACATTAATATGTTTTCTGTTTGTATTCATTTTATACATTTTGACACGAATTTCACGAATCTTCACGAATTTAATTTTTCGTAGATTTCACAAATATTAATAGTATTGAAACATTTCAATAATACAGAATTCGTGTAGATTCGTGCAATTCGTGTTTACTTTTCTAACCACAAATCCTGAAATTTACCTTCGCCATCATAATTTTCGGCTTGCATTTTTATATTAAACTTTCGGTCTCTTGGATCATTTCCAACACCTGAAACGTACATCCAATTTCCATAATTGCTGTGAACATCATAATCTATCAACATTGATTCGAAATAGGCTGCACCAATTCGCCAATCTAAAAATAAGTTTTTTGCAAAAAACGAACCAACGTTTTGTCGTCCACGATTGCTCATGAAACCTGTTTTTTGCAATTCAATCATGTTGGCATTTACAAATGGTTCTTGGGTTTTACCGTTAATCCAATTGTTGATGGTGTTTTGATTGGTTTTCCATTCGTAATCAACATCGAGAATTCCACCAATTTTGAATATTTTTTGACCATGTTTCATGGATACATATTTAAAATAATCTCTCCAAATCAATTCAAATATCAACCAATAGGTTGAATCGTTTTTCTCGACTTGTTGTTCGTATTCACAAATTTGCCAATAAATAGATTTTGCAGAAATGCAACCATTAGCCAACCAAGGCGAAAATTTCGAACTAAAATCAGCACCAATTAATCCGTTTCGGGTTTCTTTGTATTTGCTTAAATTTTCAGATTCCCAAAAATAATTTTCCATTCGTTTCAAGGCTTGATTTTCGCCACCTTTAAACGGAAATGCTGTTCTTGAATCAACCACGAATTCTTCGAAACCTAAATCGGTTAATGTTGGAACAACTGTTTTATTTTCAATTAAATTTGAACTTGGCATTGCTTTCGCAACAGATTCTGTTCTAATTTTTGATGATTTTTCGCATTTATTTCTAAACTGTGTAAAAACATTTGGAATGTCTTTGACATCAAACGGAATATCTTTTGGATGAAACAAAAACTGGTCATAAACGGCTTTAAATTCAACTGAATTATCGATTTTAGATTTTATTTCGTTTTCAATTTTTACTTCATCTTTCGTCCATTCTTCTTGAAAGTGAACTGTTTTTATATCAAATTCAGATATAATATTAGGAATAACATTTTCTGGATTTTGATGATAAACCAAAAGTGAAATATTTAACTTTTCAAGATTATTTTTCAATTCACGAACCGATTCAATATTGAATTTAGTTCTGAATTTCTCCGTTTTCTTGAAATTTCCATATTTGGATTGCTCAAATTGTCTTGGGTCAAAACAATAAACGGCAATAATTTTTTCATTTTCTTTAGTTGCATTTGATAAACTTGCATTATCTGCAACTCGTAAATCATTTCTAAACCAAACTAAACCTATTTTGTTCTTCTGCATTTTTCGCTACAATATTTAACTTCTTCCCAAACTTTTTCCCATTTTTTACGCCAATCAAATGGTCTATTGCAAACAATACACATTTTTGAGGGAAGATTTGATTTTTTTACGTTTTTCATAATAATTTGACACAGATTTCACAAATTTTCACAAATTACAAAATTTAAAAATTTTAATAATGAATTAATAAATCTGTGAAAATTTGTGAAATTTGTATCAGTTATTTTTTATATTTTTCAAATTCATTCACAACAATATTTGCCTTTAGGTCAAACATTAAATTATACAATCCAAAAAAAGTTCTGTTCATATATATAAAATGTTTAGAACCACGGCTCCCATTCATCTTTCGTAGATTAGTATCCTTTGCAAATTTTTCTCCCAGTTTACCGATGGCTCCAAAAAATTCTTCATCTGAGAAATCGAACGTTTTTTCTTGAAATGGTTTTGTAAATAAGGATAATAACTCGTGAAACATTTCAGTAAAATACTTTACCTCATTTGGTTTATCATCTTTACGAAGAATTTCTAATTCGAATAATTTATCATTAAATAATTTATCGTCATTAATGACTTTTTTATCTATTAATTCAAAATAAGGGATATAAAAATCGTTCGGAATGACTTTCATACAACCAAAATCTAGAGCAACTAATTGATTTTTATCATTAACCAGAAAATTTCCAGGATGCGGGTCAGCGTGTACTTTTTTCAAAATATGAATTTGATACATATAGAAATCCCACAAGGCTTGTCCGACTTTATTGGCAATTTCAGAATCTTTATTGATTGCTGTAAATTCAGATAAATGAATTCCGGTCATCCAATCCATTGTAATGATTTTATCTGATGAATATTCAGGATAATATTCAGGAAAAACCAAATTATCAATTTGTTTGCAAGCATTTACAACTTCTTGACTTTGGTTGAGTTCTAGAATATAGTTGGTTTCTTCGACTAATTTATCTTCGACTTCTTTGAAATATTTATCAGAATCTTTTCCTTGCAAATTGAACATTCTAATAGCAATGGGCTTTACTAATGATAAATCGCTCGAAATACTATTGGCAACACCTGGATACTGAATTTTTACGGCCAATTTTTTGCCATCTTTTTTTGCTAAATGCACTTGACCAATACTAGCAGCGTTAACTGAATTTGCATTGAATTCATCAAAAATCTCATAAGCTGTTTTACCAAAATTATTTTTGAAAGTTTTCAAAACCAAAGGTGCAGACAATGGTGGAACAGAAAATTGCGACAACGAAAATTTCTCAACATAAGCCTGCGGCAAAAAATTCTTATCCATTGATAGCATTTGCGCTACTTTTAAAGCAGAACCTTTTAGCGATTTTAATCCGTCGTAAATATCTTCGGCGTTGTTCTCATTTAGTTTATCACGAGTTAGATCTGGATTTACTATTTTTTCGCCGTAATGTTTAATATAATTTACCCCAATTTTCGCACCCGTTTGAACAAGTTTGGTTGCTCGTTGAATTTTAGAAGTTGGAATGTAGTCTATTGTTTTCATTTTGAAATATTAAATTTCAAATATTAAATATCTAATATCTGATTGAATTTATTTATTTTGAATAAATCTTTTCTTTGAAAATAAATTTACCAAAATCAAGCAGACTATCAATTGGTGCAATATTCATTAATTCGAACGAAACTTTTACTGATTTTTCTATATAAATGTCTGTTTTTTCAAATTTTGCTGAAGTATCATCCATCCAAAATTTCATAGTTAGCAGAAACTGAAACCAAAAACTTTCAGTGGTTGCTTTTTCTTGAAATTCTTGAAAACGTTCAGTTGTAGTTCTATATTCGTCAGTTATAATTTCAGAGACATAATTTTTGAAATGTTTTCGCAAATCTGTCAAAATTGCTAAATTTTTCAATTGATTTTGATGTTGTTTCAGAGTCATAACCACATAACTTCTGTTGGCAGTTAGTAATTCAAAGAAGGTAAAATAGAAACTTAGCATTTTCGATTTCATATCATAACCTTCATAATCTGGATTTTTATCGAGTAAATCGATAGTTTTTGTAAAAAACATTTCGAAAATTGTTTTTTCAATTACATCTAAAGTTCCAAAAAATTCGTAGAATTCGGATTCAGTAAAATCATTTTTTTTTGCAAAATGATAGACATTTGTTGGCTTGGCGTTGTGTTCTAATGTATAATCCATATACATAGAAACGATTTTATCTTTGGTCAATACTGCTTTTTTAGTTGCCATTTTACTAATTTATAA
>JANPDC010000146.1:0-25524 GCA_031431275.1 Bacteroidota bacterium | reverse complement strand
CCTCTCAAGATCATAGCGACCTTTGATGCAAGACGTCCCAGGTTGTGACCGTCAGCGTCTACCACAATCCATTCTTTGGATACGGTTGCTTTGCTTGCTGATACTGTTTTGTAGCTTAATGCGTTCACAATAATTTTATTTTTAATTAAACATTTGTCCAAAAAGTTGAATCTATCGAAATTTTGGACTGCAAAAGTACACTTATTTATTTAGAATGCAAACTGGTTTGTGATTTTTCTTTTTTATTGTTTTTCAGGAACTTATATTTTATTTAAAATGTTGTGAACTAGCCCTGATGGTAGTGGAAATCCTTTGCTTTTTGAGCGGCGTAGCAAGTGAAAAAAGAAAAGATTGTAACGTACAGCAGGAAATAGCTCCAAAAGAATTTTATTTTTATTATTTTTACGAATTATAATTTTCTTTTATGAAGACAAAAGCCACTTTAAAACAAATTGCGAAGGAACTTGGCGTTTCTGTTTCGACGGTTTCTAAGGCATTGAATGGTAGTCCAGAGATTAGCGAGCCTACAAAAATCAAGATCAAGGAGTATGCAAAGTTGAAGAATTACAAGCCAAATATTAATGGTTTGAATCTGAAGAATCGTAAAACGAAGACGATTGGTGTAATTATACCTAATATTTTGAATTCGTTTTTTGCGAAAGTTTTTTCGGGAATCGAGAAGGTTGCGGATAAAAAAGGTTACAATGTGATTACGTGCATTTCGAACGAATCGCTTGAAAAGGAGATTCATACTATGGAAATGTTGAGTAACGGAACGATTGATGGTTTTATTTTGTCGATTTCTGAGGAGGCTCAAAAACTTGAGGAATATGATCATTTCAATGAGATTATAAAAGATGGTACTCCGATTGTGATGTTTGATCGAACGACGGACAAGGTTGTTTGCGATAAAGTGGTAATTGATGATTTTGATGTTGCAAAAAATGCTACGCAACATTTAATTAACATAGGTTGTCAGCATATTGCTCTTTTTTCGTCTATAGAACATCTGAGTGTTGGAAAATTGAGATATAAAGGCTATTTAGATGCTTTGTTGTCGAATGAAATTGCTGTTAATGAGTCGATAAACGTACTTGCTGAAACGGAATTTGATTTTGATTTGAAGGCAAAAATGGTTTTTGAAACTCAGAAAATTGATGGTATTTTTGCGCTCGACGAGCATTCGTCTGTGATGGCAATGAAGATGAGTTTGAAAAATGGATATAAAATTCCTGAGGATTTGTGTATTATTGGTTTTGCTGATGGTGTTTGGTCACGGCGTATGACGCCCAGTTTGACTACGGTGAGCCAACATGGTCCAGAAATTGGTAAAATGGCAGCAAATTTGTTGATTGAGCAACTCGAAAGTACTGATAATGAACGTGTAGCGAAAACGGTAGTTATTGATGCTGAACTGCGCCAAAGAGATTCGACAAGGAAATTGTAGTTGGTGGGTTTGATTGGGTTTTATTGATTTTTTGAGTTAAAGATTTTGCTTCGTTAGTTCGATTTTAGGTTTCAAGTATTTAGGTTCATTGATTTTTTATTTACAAAATATAAAATCTTTCTAATCCTTTTAATCTGTGTCAGAAAGTATTACAATTAATATGCTTTTTGATAAAGAACTAAAAATTAACTAAAAGGGGAATGATTTATTACGAGTTGACGGTTGTTTTTACATGATTGATTTTGAATTGAATAAAATTTGATTTTGAAAAAATTAAATTTGATTTTGAAAAAATAATTGTACATTTGAGAAAATTTAATATGAGAAAAGGTTACATATATATTACATTGTTTTTTTGCATTGGTTTTACTGCCAAGGCACAAGATCAATTAGATATTTTTGATATTGCAAGAAAAGGAACTGTTACTCAGGCAAAGGAGTTGGTTAAATCAAATCCAAAAGTGGTCAATGAGCACAACAAAGATGGTTTTACTGCTTTGATACTTGCCTGTTATAGAGGAAACAACGAGGTGGCTAAATTTTTAGTTGAAAACGGAAGTGATATCAATGGGAACAGCGATATGGGAACGCCCTTGATGGCCAGTGTGGTCAAGGGAAATAATGAAATGGCAACTTTTTTAATCAAAAAGAAGGCTAATTTGAATCTTGCAGATGCTAACGGAATGACGGCTTTGATATATGGAGTTCAATTTCAAAACATAGAAGTGCTGGAACTGCTTTTGAAAAACAAAGCAGACCAATCACACAAAGATAAACAAGGAAAAACTGCCTTTGAACACGCAACTTTTTCTGGAAATGAAAAAATTATTAATCTATTAAAATCAAACTAAAATGAAAAAATTTACACTACTACTATTCGGACTTTTAACTTTTACTGGGTTCAGCCAGCAAAAAAGCACAGGTGTTTTAACTTTACAAAATAACATGACTGCGGATTTAACGCTTGACAACGCAACATCAAAAGTTACTTTGATACTTACTGGCCCCTCTGATCGTTGGTTTGGATTTGGAATAGGAGTTTCTTCTGGTTTTGGAATGGGAGCAGGAGATGTGCTAGTTTACACTACTTCTACAACTCCAGCACTTACTGATAGAAGATTTGGCGGAACTTTTAACCCTCCAATTGATGCCACACAGAGTTGGACTACTGTAAATGATGTTGCGGCTAGTGGAATTAGAACGTTGACTTTAACAAGAGATTTGACTAATACAGATACACTAGGTTCTGATTTTCAAATGCCTTACGCAACAACAAGTTCTTTTAGCGTAGTTGGAGTTAGAGCTGGTTCGGCAACTTTTTCAGTTGGTTCACACGGAGGAGCAGCTTCAGCAGGTTATGCTACTGCTACTTTTACAACCCTTGGCGTAGAAGATTTTTCTCTGAAAGCATCATCTATTTATCCTAACCCTTCAAACGGAACGTTTAGAATTCAAACTAAAACGGCTTTATCAAAAGTAAATGTGTATGGTCAAACTGGGAATTTCATCAAAACGATTGATGTAAAAGACAATTCACAAGATGTTGAAGTGAATCTAAAAGGTATTGCAACAGGAATTTATTTGTTGGAACTTCAAAACGATACAGATAAATCTTGGAAAAAGATTATTGTGGAGTAAAAAATATAAACTATTACAAAAATGCCGAAAAGTTTTTCGGCATTTTTTTTGTACACAAATGCAACTTTATGTGGTCTAAAAAGTTTGTTTGTCTTACTGTGTAATAAAAATCTTTGATCATAGTTTAAAAGACAGGATAAGGAAGAATTATTTTAGCGTTTATGGCTCAAAAAAATATATTTTGTAAACATACTCTTTGTTAACATTATCAAATCTTTGAAATATTCTTTGAACAATTATTTGTTTAAAATATCTGGTCATGAAACGAAACACCAAAAATTTATATTTATAAACATTAAGTTTAAAGTATTTTAAATGCAGATTTTGAAAGTTTATATGTCTAAAATAGTATATTTTATAAATTTAGATTTCCGTAATTGCAAAATCAATCAAAACTTATTTAAACAAAAAAACCTCACATTGCTGTAAGGTTTTATGGTAACAAGTAAAATGTAAATTTAATTTTTTATCAATTTCAGTGATTTTTCATTCAAATCATTGTCAAATGCTTTAACAATATAAATTCCTTTATTCAAATCTTCGATAGAGTAGGAGTGATCTGCTTCAAAATCGCCTTTAAAAGATTTTACTAATTGACCAGTAACAGAATATATCTGTACTTTTGAAACTGAATTGTCTAAACTAAAACTATTTGTTGCTGGATTTGGATAAATTGATATCGATTTATTTGAAGTAAAACTTGTATTTGAAAGTAATGATGGATTGTTTCCAAATACTCTGAATCCACCTGGTTCAATAGTCAACATCATGTTGGTTGCCCCTACATTTGTTACTGAATTATCCATCAGATTTGTCCAACTACCTGTGTAAGGAAAATCAGATGTGAAGATATAACTGTTATCTGTAAAATTTGTGAAAACAACAACGTAACTCAAGGATGAACTTGGTGATGTACTTGTAAATACATCTAATCTTGGATGACCAGTACTTGAAAAGTTCCATCCGAAACTTCCATTTTCAAAAACGGGTTCAGATTTTTTTAAGTCAATCATTCTAGCCCAATCGGTATAAATTTTTTGTCTTGCAACATTGGCTTGCCATCCCGCGCCAACCCATTGAGGTTGAGGTTTTGTGTCTAATTTACAATCTGGGGAATTGTATGAAACGGTACCATTTCCACAAGTCCACAATGATTTTTCCCAACCTAATTCTCCAAAATGCCATATCATTTTTGGACCAGGGACTAAAAGATGAACGGCTCCAATTGCAGGCAGACGTTGATGAATTTTTGCTAAATTACCTTGAGTTTGTCCAACTTCATTAAATGCTTTATAACCAATTCTTTCTTCATCATGACTTTCTGCAAAACCAATGGCTCTATCAGAAGAGTCAGAAACACCACTTAAATTGGCACTATTTCCTTTTAGTAAATCTGAGTAAGGATCGGTCATTTTTCTCCATTGCATTATGCCACCTACATCACCTGATCGATTATAATTCATCCATTCGGTTTCTTCTGATGCTGATCCACCAGTTCCTAAATGCTCAAAAATCACATAAGAACTTGGGTCAAATTCCCATTGTTTGTCTGCATATGCTTTCATTTTCGCAACTCGATCTGCATGATATCCATTTGTACAAGATTCGTCACCAGAAGTACATTCGTTGGTGAAACCTTTAGTTAAATCCCATCTAAATCCATCTATTTTATAATCCTGAATCCAAGTTTTTAGTGTTGCAGCCACATAATTTGCAGTCATATTTGCTCCTGGACCTGTTGTTCTAAAATGATTCAAGTCACTACCAACTCCATAGGCATGAGTTGCAAATTGATTGATATATGGGTTTTCTGTTGTTGTACCATTTCCCCAACCATCGTTATCGGTGTCTAACATCCACATTCTTTCAAGTGGTGATCTTCCAAAGACATGGTTTAATGCTACATCTAGAATTATTGCAATTCCATTTTGATGGCATAAATCGATAAATTCTTTTAGTTTTGCGGGACTTCCGTATCTTTTATCTAATGCCAAATGATAGGCAGTGTTATATCCCCAACTTTCATTACCTTCAAATTCCATCACTGGCATCAATTGAATAGCATTGACTTTTAAATTTTTAAAATAATCAATTTTATTAATTAAATCTTGAAAAGTTCTTGTGGCATCAAAATCACGAACAAGAACTTCGTATATAACTAAATCTTTTTTCTTAGGTTTAACAAAGTTTGTTGTTGCCGCACTCCACGTGTAGTTGTAGTATGCTGTTGAACCTGTTTGTAAAACAGTAACTTCTCTTTCTTGACCAGCAGGATATGTTGGTAATCCAGGATACACTCCAAGAGTAATTATTTCTGGATCATCAAAAGGGGATAATATTAATTTTGAGTATGGATCTGCTGTTTTTACTAATGCTGGAGAATTTGCTGGTCTGTTTATGAGATCACAAACCCAGTATTGATATGAATTTGAAACTCCAGGAACCAATCCAGTTATTTCTAACCAAAATTTTCCGGTTGAAGGATCTTTTTTCATGGCATAGGCACTTGTTGGTTGCCAAGAGTTGAAACTTCCTGCAACATAAACAAAATCTTTTAGAGGTGCTGTTAGTACTAAAGTAACTTTTGAATCGTCACCTAATGTGTAATTTATTCCATCAACTAGTGTTGAAGACGGTAGTGCTTGAGAAATGATTCCAGGATTAATTATTACTGTAAACTTTCTGGTTTGTGTAACTGCGCCTTGAGTAATCTCTAATTGGTAGTTTTGATTAGATGTAATATTTGTAGCATTATACAAAAAACTACTCACGTTATTTACTGTTGTAATTGGAGTTGGGTTTCCGTTAGATTTCAATACATAATTTGCATTTCCGTTGGTATTATTTGCAGAAATGCTTAAGTTAGAGCCAGAACTTAGAATTGTTGTTGAGTTTGTTGCTGGTGAAACAAGAGTTACTCCAAATAGACCTACTTCAGAAAAAATATCTTGAGATTTTTTGTCACCTGTTCCGTTTTGTGCTTTGATTAAATAACCAATTCGTCCAATGCTTGTTCTATTAAAGAATGATGTAGGTACAAAAGTATAGGTATAAGTATCTGGACCACTATTATAAGTAAATTTGTTTGTTAGTGAAGAATTAGCAAAGTCTACTCCATTTGTAGGACAAGAAATGAGATTCATGTCGTCAATATCATAAGACCAAGCCCACAAAAATAAAGAGTTGTCAGTAACTCCCCATTGTGCTTCATTTATTGAAGAACCTTGAACAGTGATTGTGATTGAGTTGGTTTCTTCAAAAGGATTTGGAGCAATACTTGATACAACAGTTTGTTGTTGAGCAAATGAAATACAACTACAAGAAATTAAAAGTAATGCGTATATTTTTTTCATTTTTTCTATTTTTAAATTATTTATTATTAAAAAAAATGGATTGAAAAAAATAATTTCCCAATCCATTTTTGAATTATAATTTCTAAATTAATCTACTGAAATTACTTTAGTTAACGAATTTATTCTAAAAATTCTAACTGCTGTTGGTCCATTATATCTAAAATTGCTGTCGCCATCTAAAGCATTAGCTAATTCTGAATCGATAGTGTAACCATTTGTTACATACCAAGGATAGTTTCTATCGCCTAAGCCCCAACTATCTCCACCATTGTTTCCTAAAAACACTCTAAAGGCTTCGTTATTATTTAAAGTAACTAATACTTCATAGATACCGTTTTTAACTAAACCAAGTTCTGTTTCATTATTTCCAGCCCAAGACCAACCACCAGGAGTTGCTGCTCCAACTAGCCAGTTTGAATTTGCACCAGTAGTTCCTTGAATTGCAGAAATCGTTTTTTTGTTTTCATCAATTTTTATTCTATGTGGTCCAGGGTTTCCTGTGAAACTAAAGTTGCTATCACCATCAAGCGCATTTACTAAATTACTAGTGATTTTGTATCCTAATCCAGTGTAGTATGGATAATTTCTTCCTGAACCGTAGTTTCCATTTTGAGTAAAGAATCTAAAAGTACCATTAGCAAGAGTTGTAGTAGAATTTAATACATTGTTATCACAAACAAATGTCAATGGTGATGTCCATGCCCAACCTGCTGACGGTATTCCTGCACCTACTGCATATTGATTCAAACAACCATATGCTGTTATTAAATATGTAATTGGTCTTGAGAAAGTTGGTTGACTTCCTGCTGTTCCTGAAGTGGCTTTTATTCTCACGTCAACTGAACTTTGAATAAAAGGAACAGCACCAGATAACAAAGAGGCCAAATTCAATTGAGAAGATGGAATAGAAATATATCTGTTTGTTGTGCTTCCAAGATCTTGGATATTAGCAAAGTTAGTTCCATTTGCGGCTACTTGAACAGTATAAGTAATTACTGATTGAGTTGTGTAATCCGCTGGAGACCATGTCAAAGATATCCCTGGATTTGTTGGTGTTGCTTCAGAAAGTACTATAGACTCTCCCGTAATAGGCGTTGCAATTGCAAAACCTCCAACTGGAGCAGTTTTTAAATCTGCTTTTCCTTCTTCTTCACAAGAAGTTAATCCGATAAATGCAATAACTGCAAATAATAATTTAATTTTATTTTTCATTTTTTAGTAAATTTTAATTTTTAATTAGTATCCTGTGTTTTGAGTTAAATTTGGGTTTGCGTTTATTGTGTTTGGGTGTAGTGGGTACAAACTCAAATAACCTGCAATAGCTACTCCATTGGTTCCGTTTCCTTTCCAAGCCCAGTTGTAATTTCCTCCAGTGAATTTTCCAAAACGAATTAAATCTTGTCTTCTATGACCTTCCCAATGTAATTCTCTTGCTCTTTCATCAAGCAAATAATTTAAAGTCAGTTGACCTGTTGTAATATTTGCGAAGTTTCCACCGTTTGCTCTTTCTCTCAATAAGTTAAAATAACCTAAAGATTGAGCCGTTGCATTTGCCACTGAACCTCCGTTTGTTGCCCCATCTTTTCTCATCTGAGCTTCGATAAACATCAAATAAACATCTCCTAAACGAAATAATGGAAAATCAACATCTGAAAATGTTGTGCTAGGACCAGCAACACCAGTTGAACTTATGTTTGAGAATTTACCAAGTAAATGTCCTTGTGCTCTATTTGAAATATCAGCAATATCTCTTGGTCTTGTTCCTCCAACAATAGTTTTTCTACCATCAAAGTCAAAATCAATTCCATCAAATTTTTCAACAAATTGTTTACGTAGACGTAATGCTCCGCCCCAACCATTCACACCAAATAAAGTTATTCCATTACCTTCAACAGAACCAACCTGCCCATTACACATAACAGTTGTTGCTCCATAGTTTTGAGTAACGTTTCCATCAGACTGAATCGCAAAAATCATTTCAGAAGAAGTGTTATTGTCTGCTTTGAAATTATCTAGATAGTTTGGTTTTAAAGTATAACCAGAACCAATTAAATTACTGCATTGTGTTAAACAATCTTGGTAACGGTTTGTTCCAGCATACACTTGTGCATTCAAGTACATTTTTGCTAGTATCATTTGTGCAAAACCTCTATCTAATCTTCCTGCTTGGTTTGTTCTTGCCGCTTTCAAATTTGGAATAATAGCCAATAATTCAGATTCAATATAATTAAACAATTGTGCTTTTTCATACTGTGGTCCTCTAAAATTTATAGGATCATTTTCTGTAACATAAGTTGCTTTTCCAAATAAGTCAAGTAAATGGTAATAGGCTAGTGCTCTGGTTGCTTTTGCCTCGTTTCTGTAGTCGTTTATTTTAGCAATTTTTGTTGCATCATTTATACCTCTTGATGACAATTTTTCTGGTGTTGACTGTCTCAAAAATTCATTTACGATAGCAACTTGAACCATTGCACGACTATACATTCCTAAAAAAATTGGATTTTGACCATTCCAAATATTTCTTTGAATTTCTCTAACTCCGGGATCTCCATCTCCTTCATAAGACCAAACAACTTCATCTGTTGAAAGTTCTTGCATGTACCACAAACATCTAGTGTAATTACTAGTACCTGCATCAATTCCATCTAGGAAAGAAGATCCTGGTCCGTTTGTACCTGTTAATGCCATATTTCCGTATACACCAGCAATTGCCCTTTCGTAAGCATCTGGTTGAGCAAAGAAATTTTCTGACAAGAAATCATCGTCATCTTCTGGTTTAACATTCAAATCATCTGTACATGAATTTAGAAAAAGTCCTAAAAATGCCAGGAAAAATAAATTAATTTTCATTTTTTTCATAATAAATAAGTATTAAAATTTAATATTAGCACCAAACAACAAACTTCTTTGTCTTGGATAAATTGCTTTGTCTATTCCTCCTGAAACTTCAGGATCTAACCCACTGTATTTAGTAACTACAAATACGTTTTGAACTCCAGTAAACAATCTAAGACTCGCTTTTCCTTCTAACCATTTTGGAAATGTGTATCCTAAATTAATATTGTCCATTCTTAAAAAAGATGCATTTTCAATATAATAGTCCGAAGATAGAGTAGATAATGTATTTTCAAAATTAGAATCTAAAACACTAACAGGTACATTTGCTAATGATGCTCCTGATAACAGTCTGTTGTAAACTGCTCTATTTGAGTTTACGTTGTTGTACATTCTATTTCCAATACTGGCTCTGAGGTTGAAAGAAAAATCTATGTTTTTATAATTCATACTTGATGAGAAGCCTAACAAGAAATCTGGATCGGTGTTTCTAAAAACATATTTATCAGATTGATTTATAATGTTATCTCCATTCAAATCTGCAAAAGCACCTTCAATCGGATTTCCATTTCCATCGTATAATTGTTTGAAAACATAGAAAGAGTTTGGTGTAAATCCTGCTTGATTAACTTGAATTGAAGCGCCTGTTCCTCCATCAATATCCCCGACAAGAATTCTTTGAAAAGGGTCTAATTCTTTAATTCTTCGTTCAAATTTGGTAGCATTGAAATTGACATTCCAATTAAATCCATTCCCTTCTGATTTAACAACATCTGCATTTAAGTTTAACTCAATTCCTTTGGTAGTAAATGAACCAAGATTTTGAAAACTTATATTTGTGAAATTAGCACCATCTGCGTTTGCCACTTTTGATAATAATTTCTCAGATATCTTGTAAAAAACATCAACACTACCTGAAATTCTATTGTTTTTTATTCCAAAATCGATACCTGCATTATAAGTTGTAGTTTCTTCCCACTGAATCGCAGTTCTTGGTGCTGCAACTCCAATAGGATAAGAAGTACCCCCAATAAAATATTGTGAAGTTGGCGAACCTTGTATGTATCTTTCAAGATAGCCAAAACTTTCATCGCCTGTATCTTGTTGTCCTGTAATACCCCAACCTAATCTAAGTTTTAAATCAGAAATTGTAGTACTATTTTTAAAGAAATCTTCTTTCATCTTCCATGCAAAAGATGCCGCAGGAAAGTTCCCCCAACGAACATCTGGACGAAATCTAGAAGAAGCATCTCTTCTGTAAGACGCAGTCAATAAATATTTTGAGTTATAGGTTAAGTTTGCTCTTGCGAAAAGACCAATTAAAACTATGTCAGGACTAGTTGTTACTTCATTTGGATTTAAATTTTGAGTTCCTAAATTAATATTCCCTGACTCTACTTTTTCCTTGTCAAATTTTTGATATGAATATCCGGTCGTCGCATCTACATTGAATTTCCCAAATGTTTTGTTGTAACTGAAATACAAGTCCAAGACTTTATTCTTGAAAACTTCTTCGGTGTATTCATCGATGCCTCGTAAATCATTACCCACAGAAGGACTTGTAGCGGCAAAATTTGGTCGAGTTTTAGTTCTGATTCCTTTAGAATAATCGTATCCTGCATTAGCAACAAAGCGCAAACTTGGAAAAAAATGAAATTTATAATCAATTTCGAAATTTCCAAAAAAGCGATCACTAATTCCAATTTCTCTTGTAAGTAAAAGTTCAGAAACTGGATTTCTAGCCGTATTAGGTGTTAAATTAGTTAGATTTGCTGCACCTGCAGTTCTAAACTCAAAAAAACCTCCATATTGTGAACTTGGGTCATATACAGGCTGAGTTGGGTCAAAACTTAAAGCAGAACCTTCAACTCCTGCAGCAAAACGATTTCTTTCATTAGAATAATTTCCATTAAATTTCAACTTCAAATGATTGTCTAAAAATGAAGGATTCATTGCCAAACTAGCTGTACTTCTGTTGAAATTATTAGTTAAACGAAGTCCTTCTTGATAAGTGTTTCCAATTGATAACCTTGTTGGAATTTTTCCAAAAAGACTTCCTCTAATGGATACGTTGTTGTCTACAAAATCTGTTCTATGGTAAATCGCATCCTGCCAATCTGTATTTGCATTTCCCAGTTGACCAACTTTTGTTGGTTGTTTAAGAGCAATTAATGCTCTAAATTCATCACCAGAAAATACTTTAGTTTTTTTGATTAATTTTCCAGATCCATATTGAAAATTATATTCAACTGCAAGTTTACTTGTTCCTTTTTTGGTAGTGATTATAATTACACCATTTGACGCTCTTGAACCGTAAATTGCTGTTGCAGAGGCATCTTTTAAAACTGTAATTGATTCTACAGAGTTTGGATTTAAAGAAGCCAAAAATGAGGTAGAACCAGTATTTGTTTTATTCTCGATTGGCAAACCGTCTATAACGATTAAAGGATCATTACTTGCATTTAGTGATGCACCTCCACGAATTCTAATTTCGGAACCAGACCCCGGAGCACCAGTTGTATTGATTGTAACTCCAGCAATCCTTCCAGATAATAAATTTTCTGTAGTTACATTGGATCCTTTGTTAAAATCCTTTGTTGACAATACAGTTACTGATCCAGTTGCATCTTTTTTCTTTACAGTACCATATCCTACTTGAACAACCACTTCTTTTAAAGAATTTTGCTCATCTGCTAAATATATTTTTACATTTTTTTGATCTGAAAATACAATAGATTCTGTTTTATATCCGATGTAAGAAAATACAACAACATCACCTGACTTTACACCACTAATTTTGAAAGAACCATCAAAATCAGTAGAAACTCCCCCTGGAGAACCTTTAATATTTACATTTACTCCAGGTAGAGGTTTGTTGTTGTTAGCATCTAATACATTTCCGCTCAAACTGCTCTGTGACAGAGCCATTAAAGGCAAAAATAATAATGATAATAACAATTTTTTTAAAATTGTTTTCATAAGTTTTTTTTTTAATTAATAGTTAGTTAGGTTCTTATTTTTTTACTTCGAATACATAAAATTAACTTAAATTTGTTGTTACCGAAATAAACAGTTGTTAATTTTTTATCGAAAACGTTTTCGTGTTGAAAACTTTATGAAAGTCACAAATTATTATGAAAATAATTATCAGAACTGAAATTTAATTCTATCTTTATTTTGAATTTAATTTTTATCATATTCTCATGAGAAAAAAAGTTACCCTCAAACAAATTGCAAAAGAACTAGATGTTTCTATATCAACGGTCTCCAAATCACTAAAAGACAGTTCAGAAATTAGTCTTGATGTTCGTCAAAAGGTTCAAGCTTTTGCAAAATTATATCATTACAGACCAAATGTAAATGCTATTGGGCTCAAGAGTAGAAACAACAAAACCATTGGTGTTATTATACCAGAGATAATTAATCATTTTTTTTCTACTATAATAAATGGAATTCAAACCGTTACAAATGAAAAAGGATATAACGTGATGGTATGTCTTTCTGATGAATCCTATGAAAAAGAAATTTTGAATATGGATTTATTAGCAAATGGAAATATTGAGGGATTTATTATGGCATTGTCTAAAGAGACTCAACAGAAAAAAGATTTTCAACACATTCAAGATATTATTAATCAAGGAATTCCGGTTGTACTATTTGATCGTATTACAAATGAAATTCAGTGTGATAAAGTAATT
The DNA here is from genome assembly GCA_031431275.1 of Bacteroidota bacterium. Classification (GTDB taxonomy): domain Bacteria; phylum Bacteroidota; class Bacteroidia; order Flavobacteriales; family Flavobacteriaceae; genus Flavobacterium. The sequence continues at coordinate 12,553 of JANPDC010000146.1, read as the reverse complement.
ATTGATGATACAAAAGCAGCATTTGATTCGGTTCAACTTTTGATAGATAAAGGATTCAAGAAAATTGCATTATTAACCACAATAGATTATGTTAGTGTAGGAAAATATAGAACCGAAGGCTATTTAAAGGCTTTAGAACAGAATAATATTTTGATAGATTTTGATTTAGTGCTAAAAATTGAAGACGTGGAAAATTGTCAAGATGCTATTGACTATTTATTCAAAGTGCAATCTTTTGATGCTGTTTTTGCTGTAAATGAACTTTTTGCAGTGGCAGCCATTAAAAGTGCTGCAAAAAATAATATTAATGTTCCAAATAATCTTTCAATTATTGGATTTAATGATGGAATTATTTCTAGATATTCCTCTCCTACAATTTCCACTGTGAGTCAAAATGGTTTAAAAATGGGAGAGATTGCGGCAAAAATGTTAATTGATCGCTTAGAATCTGAGGTTGATCTTGATTCAGATTATGAAGTCGAAGAAATTTATAAAACGGAGGTTGTGGAAACGCATTTTGTAAAAAGAGAATCAACAATATGAAGTGGTTTCTGTTTTGTTATATTGGAAACATCAAATACAGAAATTTTAAATTTAATTTTTTAATTCAACTTTTTATAAACACTCAAACGTTTTCGTTTTACTAATTTGAAAAATCTTAAATCTAAAAACTCAATTGTAAAAACTTTTTATATATTTACACTCAAAAAATCAGAACTTATATTTTTACTTCGAAATATTAATAAAGTTTTGATAAGCATCGCGCTTATCGTACCAACCAATTTTTAACTACGATAATGGAAAAGCGTAAATTAAGTTTTTGGGAGATTTGGAACATGAGTTTCGGTTTCTTAGGAATACAATTCGGGTTTGCACTGCAAGGCGGATTTATGTCTAGAATATTTCAAACCCTTGGAGCAAGCCCAGACGACATTCCAGCACTTTGGATTGCAGCACCACTAACAGGATTATTAGTACAACCAATAATAGGATATTTAAGTGACCACACTTGGCATCCGAAATATGGTCGAAGAAAGCCTTATTTCCTTTTTGGTGCAATATTAAGTTCGTTTGCTTTATTTTTTGTACCTTATTCATCAGCACTATGGATTGCCGCAGGTTTTTTATGGATTCTAGACGCTTCTATAAATATTTCGATGGAACCCTTTAGAGCATTGGTTGCCGATAAACTTCCAGAAGAGCAACGTTCGTATGGATTTGTATTACAGACTTTAATTATCGGAATTGGAACTTGGGTTGCCTCGAACTTGCCTTGGTTAGTCGAAAAAATGGGATTTTCAGAAAGTACAGCCGTTGCAGGTGTGGTTCCAGAATATGTAAAAATTGCATTCGGAATCGGTGCCTTGGTATTTTTAATTAGTATTTTATATACCGTGATGACTACTCGCGAATATCCACCAAAAGATTTAGAAGAATTTAAAACCAAAAAAGCAGAAAATAATTTTTTCAAGGATCTAAAAGAATCATTTGCAACCATGTCTTCAACAATGAAGAAATTGGGTGTCATTCAATTTTTTAGTTGGTTTGCCTTTTTTACAATGTGGAGTATGGCAACACCCGCATTAACATCATCAGTATTTAATGCGCCAGCACCAGATGCTACAAAATTTGATATGACTATCGAATCTCAAAAAGTAGTTTTTGATGCTGCAAATAAATTATATCAAACAGCCGCCGATAGCGTAGGTTCAGCAATGGGATTGTACGGATTGTCATCAATGGTTTTTGCTTTATTGTTAACATTTTATGCTTCAAGCGCTAAAATTAATAGAAAGAATGTACACATGTTTTCATTAATTGCTGGTGGAGTAGGATTTTTAATGATGGGTTTCTTGCCAAGTCCAAGTTATTTGAACGTATCATTTATATTAATAGGATTATCGTGGGGAAGTATACTTTCAATGCCTTATGCCATGTTGTCAAGTTCTGTCGATGAAAGTCGAATGGGAATGATGATGGGATTGTTCAATATGTTTATTGTAATTCCTCAAATTATTGCAGCACTTGGTGGTGTAATATTTTTATCAAAAATGTTTGGTTCATCACCAGTTGCACCAATGTTATTAGCAGGAACATCTCTTGTCATTGCAGGATTATGTAACTTTTTGATTACTGATGAAAAGGCAATTAAAGGTTAAAAATAATTTGTATTACTTAAAGTAAATTGTAAAATTAACATTTAGTCGATTAACTTTAAATAATTAAATATTTGAAACTAAATAAATCTTAATCTCTTAATGGTTTAAAAATTTTATTTTAAATTTTAAATTATAAGAAATAAAATTAATAATGAATAAAAAAGCATTCATATTCGACCTAGACGGCGTAATTGTTGACACGGCAAGATATCATTTCTTGGCGTGGCAAAAACTCGCACAAGAACTAGGAATCGAATTTACACCAGAGCACAACGAAGAATTGAAAGGTGTGAGCCGAGTTCGTTCTCTCGACATTATATTAGAATTAGGAAAAGTTACCGCATCTCAAGAAGATAAAAACCGCTGGCTTGTCCAAAAAAACGAAGATTATTTGTCGTATTTAAAAGATATTGACAATTCTGAAATTTTACCAGGAGTTATACCAATTTTACAATTCTTGAAAGAAAAAAATCAAGCAATTGCATTAGGTTCAGCAAGTAAAAACGCAAGACCAATTCTCGAAAAAACAGGAATTATTCATTATTTTGATGCCATTGTCGATGGAAATGATGTAACAAACGCCAAACCTGATCCCGAAGTTTTCTTGCAAGCCGCAAAATTACTCGGTTCAACTCCAGAAAACGCTATAGTTTTTGAAGATTCTGTAGCTGGCGTTCAAGCAGCAAATATTGCCAATATGATAAGTGTCGGAATCGGCGAAGAACAGATTTTGCATGAAGCGAAATACATTTTCAAAGATTTTACATTTATGGATGTTTCATTTGTTGAAACGTTTATTGCACCCTAACCCCAAAGCGGGAATTTTGGAGCAGAATATGTATTATTAAAATTAGTATTAACTTTTCACTAAATAGATTATTTATAAAATTTATTTAGTGTTTTTCACTCCCATTCGGGGAGGATTGGAGAGGCTATGAACCAAGATTATATTAAACCAGACAATTGGTACATTATCGAAGAAGGATTTGATAAAGAAAGCGTGAAATCATCCGAAAGTTTGTTCTCAATTGGAAATGGCGCAATGGGACAACGAGCAAACTATGAAGAAACCTACACTGGCGAAACTTTTCAAGGAAGTTACATTGGTGGTGTTTATTATCCAGACAAAACAAAAGTGGGTTGGTGGAAAAACGGTTATCCAGAATATTTTGCCAAAGTATTAAATGCTCCAAATTGGATTGGAATTGACATTGAAATCAATGAAGAGAATTTCGATTTGAATACGTGTATAAATGTAAAAAATTACAAGCGTGAATTGAACATGCAACAAGGTTGGTACAACCGTTCTTTTGAAGCAACTTTACAAAACGGGACTGAAATTGCAGTAAATGTTCGTCGTTTTCTTTGTATGGATTTAGACGAAGTTGGAGTAATCAATTATGAAATTACACCGATTAATAAAAATGCAAAAATAGTTTTCAAACCTTATGTTGATGCTGGAGTTAGCAATGAAGATGCCAATTGGGAAGAGAAATTCTGGGAAATTCAAGATTTAAAACATGCCAATAATGAAGCATTTGTAACGGCTCGAACATTCAAAACACATTTTATTTCTACAACATTCATGCAAAACTGTATTTTGTTGAATGATGAAAACTTGCATCTTTCTCCATCTGATGTGTCAACTGGAAAAGATAAAATTCAATTTCAATATGAAGTTGCTGTTGCAAAAGGAGAAAAAGTTGCCATTCAGAAAATTGGTGGTTATACAGTTTCATTCAATCACGAAAATACCATAACAGCAGCCGAAAATAATATAAAATCGGCATTAAATAAAGGTTACCACAATTTATTGCAAGACCAAATCGATGCTTGGGCAAAAATTTGGGAAATGTCAGACATAACGATTGATGGCGATGTAAAAGCGCAACAAGGCATTCGATTTAATATTTTTCAATTGAACCAAACCTATTCAGGAAAAGATTCTCGATTGAATATTGGTCCAAAAGGATTCACTGGCGAAAAATATGGCGGTTCGACCTATTGGGATACTGAAGCCTATTGCATTCCGTTTTACATGGCAACTAAAGACCAGCAAGTGGCTCGTAATTTATTGACATACAGATACAATCAACTCGATAAAGCCATTGAAAATGCCAAAAACAACTTAGGATTTACAAATGGCGCAGCATTGTATCCAATGGTTACTATGAACGGCGAAGAATGTCATAACGAATGGGAAATCACGCACGAAGAAATTCATAGAAATGGTGCGATTGCATTTGCGATTTTTAATTATTACCGTTATACTGGTGATTATTCTTATATTCCAGAAAAAGGGTTAGAGGTTTTAATCGGAATTGCTCGTTTTTGGCAACAAAGAGCCAGTTTTTCGACCAACAAAAATCAGTATATGATTCTTGGGGTTACTGGACCTAACGAATATGAAAATAACGTAAACAATAATTTTTATACCAATTATATAGCCAAATGGTGTATCAATTATGCACACGAGCAAATTAAGAAAGTATCGTTAGAATATCCGCAAGACCACAAACGCATTATCGAAAAAGTAAAATTATCTGATGCTGAATTACAGGATTGGAAAAAAGTTGCCGATAATATGTATTTTCCAAAATCAGAGGAATTAGGAATCTATTTGCAACAAGATGGTTTCTTGGACAAAGATTTAGTAAAAGTTGCCGATTTAGATAAAAGTCAACGACCAATCAATCAAAAATGGTCTTGGGATCGTGTATTACGTTCCCCATACATCAAACAAGCCGATACTTTGCAAGGATTTTATTTCTTTGAAGACCATTTTACTAAAGCCGAATTAGAGAAACATTTCGATTTTTATGAACCATTTACAGTTCACGAAAGTTCATTGTCGCCTTGTGTGCACTCAATTCAAGCAGCACTTTTGGACAAAATGGATATGGCATATACATTCTATTTACGAACTTCACGTTTAGACTTAGATGATTACAACAAAGAAGTCGAAGAAGGTTGCCACATAACAAGTATGGCAGGAACTTGGATGAGCATAGTTGAAGGATTTGGTGGCATGCGTGTTAAAAACGATGCTTTGCATTTCTCTCCAAAAATTCCAAAAGAGTGGAAAGGTTACAGTTTTAAAATCAATTTTAGAAACCAAATTTTAAAAGTCTCGGTTTCTCATAAAGAAGCAACTTTTTCATTAGAAGGCGATTCTGATATTTCAGTTTTTGTAAATAATAAAGAGGTTTTAGTCGAGCCGAATAGATTGGTCATAGTATAAATAAGAATTATTACACAGAGACTCACAAAGTTTCTCAAAGATACACTAAGATTTTGTGTAACTCTGTGTAATCCTTTGTGAAATAAAAAAAATGAAAAAACTCATAATCCTTATATTAATTCCAATTTTCTCATTCGCACAAAACGCAAACAGAAAATACATTTCACACAATTGGAACAAAAATATTTTAGAAATAAAAACTTCTGATGGGCAATATTTAATTAAAGCCTATTCAGATAAAATTATTGAAACTTCTTTTGTTCCAAATGGACAAAATTTCAATCCAGTTTCGCATGCAGTTATAATGAATAACGATAAATTTCAACCTAATTTATCCGAAACAAATACTTCATTGTCTATCGACACAAAAAACATACGGGTTTTAGTTTCTAAAAATTTATTCCAAATCTCTTACTACAATAAAGAAAAATTATTATTTTCCGAAAAAACTGGTTATATCAAAAAAGATTCTACCGAAATCCTAGATTTTAATCTTGACAAAACCGAAATTCTTTATGGTGGAGGTGCAAGAGCCATCGGAATGAACCGTCGCGGTAATCGTTTGCAACTTTACAATCGGGCGCAATATGGCTATGAAACTCGAGCAGAATTAATGAATTTCACGATGCCGATTGTTATGTCATCTAAAATTTATGCCATACATTTTGACAATGCACCAATCGGATATTTAGATTTAGATTCCAAAAAAGACAATTCATTGCAATACGAAACTATTTCTGGTCGCAAAACCTATCAAGTAATTGCAAGCGATTCTTGGGAAGATTTAATTTCGAATTATACAGATTTGACAGGAAAACAACCTTTGCCGGCACGATGGACTTTAGGTAATTTTTCCTCAAGATTTGGTTATCATTCGCAAGAAGAAGTCGAAAAAACCATTCGAAAATTCAATGAAGAAAATATCCCAGTTGACGCTATAATTCTAGATTTATATTGGTTTGGAAAAACCATAAAAGGAACGATGGGTAATTTAGATTGGGACAAAGACAATTTTGCAAATCCTACCAAAATGATTGCCGATTTGAATGATAAAAACATCAAAACGGTATTAATAACAGAACCATTTGTGCTATCAACATCTAGCAAATGGCAAGAAGCCGTCGATAAAAAAGTTTTAGCCGTTGATAAAACAGGAAATCCTGCAAAATTTGATTTTTATTTTGGAAATACTGGAATAATTGACATTTTTAAGCCTGAAGGAAAAACTTGGTTTTGGAATATTTATAAAAATTTAATCAATCAAGGTTGTGGCGGACTTTGGGGAGATTTAGGCGAACCCGAAGTTTTTCCATCAAAAGCAATTACAGCTGGCGGAAAAGCAGATGAAGTTCATAACATTTATGGACATAATTGGGCAAAATTAGTGCAAGACGGTTTCAAAATCGATTTTCCGAATGTGCGTCCATTTATTTTGATGCGAGCAGGAAGTTCCGGTTCACAACGATTTGGAATGATTCCGTGGTCAGGCGATGTGTCTCGCTCGTGGGGTGGATTGCAATCACAAACCGAAATTGCATTACAAATGGGAATGCAAGGAATGGGTTACATGCACTCTGATTTAGGTGGATTTGCAGGCGATTATTTCGATAATGAATTGTACATTCGTTGGTTGCAATATGGGGTTTTTCAACCCATTTTTCGTCCGCACGCACAAGAAGAAGTGGCTTCGGAAGCGGTTTATAAAGATGTTGTAACTAAAGCGAAAGCCAAAAAGATTATAGAATTGCGTTATCAAATGTTGCCCTACAATTATACATTAGCATTCGAAAATAACCAAAAAGGAATACCATTAATGCGACCTTTGTTTTTTGAAGAACCTAATAATCCAAAACTATCAACCGTTTGCGAAAGCTATTTTTGGGGAAATGATTTTCTGGTAACGCCGATTACAAAATCGAATGTAAAAACAACAACGATTTATTTTCCTAAAAACAACAATTGGTTCGATTTTTATTCAGATAAAAAATATTTGGCAGGAACAACAATTGATGTAAATGTTTCAGAAGAAAATATTCCAACCTTTGTTCGTGGCGGAAGTTTTATTCCGATGATAAAAACGATTCAAAACACGTCGAAATATTCGTTAGCAAATTTTGATTTACATTATTATTATGATGACAAAACAACGAATTCGTTAGGTACATTATATAACGACAACGGTGCAACACCAAACGCCTTCGAAAAAGGCGAATTCGAAATATTGAATTTCAGTAGTAAATTATTAAATAAAATAGTTACCATAAAATTAGACACAGAATCAGGAAAAAGTTTTATAAATTCAGATAAAAATGTAAATTTGATTTTGCATAATGTTAAACCAAAAACAATTTTGATTGACGGAAAAAATGTGGCGTTCAAAATGAATAAAACAAATGTTGAGATTCAAGTAATTTGGTTAAAATCAATTTCAAAAGAAATTAAGATTATATTCAATTAGTTTTTAATAGTAGTTCATAAAAATTTTAATTTTCAGTAAAATATTATTTACAAAATAGCATGATAAAAATTGTAGCCTCTATTTTCATCCTTTCATTATTTATTATTTTCACAAGTTGTTCGTCAGCAGGTAAGATTACTGCAATGAAACCCGAGCCAGATGATGCATCGCCTTTGGTTTATGAAAATTCTTATTCCTATGTAAACATTCCAGTTACCATAAAATTAAAGGATATTGAAAACAAAACCAACGTTTTGATGACAGGAATGATTTATGAAGATAAAAATATTGAAGATGACGACATCGAAATGACAGTTTGGAAACAAGCACCTATTTCAATAACAAACAAAAATGGTAAGATAAAAACAGTTTTACCACTCAAAATTATTGCAAAATATAGATATGGAGTAAAAAAACTAGGAGTTGATTTACGCGACACAAAAGAGTTTAATTTAAATGGAGTTGTCACACTTTTGAGCGAAGTTAAACTATCTAATTGGAAAACTACAACTGCAACTAAATTAGAATCAATTGATTGGACAGAATCCCCAACAATGCTTGTTTTTGGTAAGAATATGCCCATTACTTATTTAATAAATCCTGCTTTGAAAATTTTTAGTTCAAAAATAGAAACTAAAATTGATGAAAGTATATCTAAATCAATGGATTTTAAATCAAATGTTCTAGATGGATTGCAAAAAGTTAGCACTCCTTTTCAAATGAATGAAGCCTATTCGAGTTGGTTGCGAATTGTTCCATCAGAATTATATTCTACTGATGCCAAAATAGTAAAAGAGGATATTACGATGCAAATGGGGATGAAATGTTATATGGAAACTTTGATTGGTAATCAGCCAGAAAATAAGTTTGACAAAACTAAAATTCTCTTGAAGAATGTGGTCACGATGCCAAACGAGGTTTCTGCTAATATTGTTGCCGTTTCTAGTTATGCTGATGCTTCTGCAATTATGACACGTAATTTTGCAGGACAAGAATTTGGATCAGAATCAAAAAAAGTAAAAGTTCAAAACGTTTCAATTTGGCACAAGGCTGGAAAAATGATTATTGCATTAGATGTTCTTGGAAGTGTAAATGGAACTATTTATTTATCAGGTTTTCCTCAGTACAATGCACAAACGAAAGAAATATTTTTTGATCAACTAGATTATGCTTTAGATACAAAAAGTACTCTGATGCGAACTGCAAATTGGTTAGCACAAGGTTTGATTCTTAAAAAAATTCAAAAAAGTTGTCGTTATTCTATTGTACCTAATTTAGAAGAAGCCAAAAAAAATATGGCAACCTATCTTACTAATTACTCTCCAATGGCAGGAGTTTTTGTAAATGGAAAAATAGAAAATATTGATTTTCAGAAAATTCAATTAACAAACAAAGCAATTATTGCTTTTGTGAAAGTTAACGGGAATATCAATGTAAATATTGATGGACTAAAGTGATTTTTTAAATTTATTTTCCATAAAATTATTTTAACCAACTAGAATACATTACATAATTAGTAGAGATTCTTTCAATTTCCCCAGCAAAATCTGATTCATTTATATCTTTAACTTTTTTAGCTGGAACTCCAGCCCATATACTTCCAGACTCTATGATAGTATTTTGAGTAACTACCGCTCCCGCAGCAACTATTGAATTTGATTTCACTACACAATTGTCCATCACAATGGCTCCCATGCCAATCAAAACATTGTCTTCAATTTCACAACCATGAACAATTGCATTATGACCAACAGATACATTGTTTCCGATTTTTGTTGCATGTTTTTGGTAAGTACAATGAATTACTGCTCCATCTTGTATATTTACTTTATTTCCAATGTCAATTCTATTTACATCACCACGAATCACGGCATTATACCAAACACTACAATTTTCTCCAAAAGTAACATCACCAATAATTGTTGCATTTTCTGCAACAAAGCAATCTTTGGGAATTTGAGGAGTTTTTCCGTTTACTGTTTTTACTAACATATTTATAAAAAAATCCCGACGAATCGGGATGAATTATTGATTTAATTAACTGCAGGACAATTACAGTGATATCTTTCTCTTTTACAAAATAAATTAGCACCTAGAGTGATTTGATGAAATCCTCCACCTGCAAAATTAAGATTAGTATTTAAGTAAGAATAGGTGTAAGCAAACATAAACTGTTTGTAATTTGCACCAACAATTGGAGTAATATATTGTAATTTTTGAGTTTCAACTAAACCACCACTCAAATATTGTGCACCATCTAAACTTCTTCTGTAAGAAACCCCACCCCAAAGTCTACCAAAATCCATAGTTTTATAAACTTTAAGATTAAAATCAAAAGTTTTTTCCTTAGTTGAATTTACATATTGAAACATAATTGACGGTTCAATTAAAAGCCCAGGATCTTCGCCAAAAGTGTAACCAGTATTAAAAATAAACCTTTTCAAATCTACAGGTTCAAATATGGTATAAATTTTTCTTTCAGAACCCAACACATTTTTTAAAGTTGCATGAGCATAAAAATCTAATAAATTATATGAAAGTCCTAAATCAATATTGAAATAAGATGCACTTTGAACAATTCCACCAACAACTGCCGGATCAAATGCAGGATTATTTATTCTAAAATCTGTTTCATCCAATTCACTTTGACTAAATCCTACATTCACTCCAAACGATAATTGGTTTAAATCTATTTCATCTCGCGAAAACATCAAATGATGTGCATAAGAAAGTTTAACCCCCTTTTGTGAATGGTAACCATTTTTATCATTAAATAAAATAATACCTACACCATCTTTTTCTCCAGCTGACATATTAAAACTAGCAGTTTGTAGTGCTGGAGCATCTTTCTGACCAAACCATTGTTGTCTTGCAGTAAGCCTCAATTTTGCACAATTTGCTGCTCCAGCCATAGAAGGATGAATCAAATAATAATTATCAGATAGATAGTCAGAGTATACAGGTAAAATCTCTTGAGCCACCGAAATCTTATACACAAACAATATTGTAATAATAAAAATCTTCTTTAAATTCATTTTAATCTATCTTTTTAATGAGAAATTCGCTTTAAATACTTTAGTAATATTTTGTTCAAGATATTCCACCGAGAACCAGTAATCGGTTGCTAATTGTGGTTCTCCGTTAAAAGTTCCATCCCAACCAGCCCCAGTTGGAGCAATTTGCTTCAACAGTTTTCCATAGCGGTCAAATATATAAATTTTTGCGTTAGGTTGGTTAATTAATCTTGCAATATTCCAATTATCATTAAATCCATCTCCATTTGGAGTAAAATAATGCGGATAATCAATAGTTTCAATATTAATTAGTGTTGCGTTTGGCAAACAACTTTTGTCCCCTTTAACATCACGAATCTCTATAGAATGAACACCAATAGCCACATGATCAAAAACATTGCTAGATTGATAAGCTCCGCCATCTATGCTGTATTCATAAACACCAAATCCAGTCACACTAACAGTCAAAATTTGATTCTCCGTAAAAGCATTCGTTAAAGTATAAGATTCATTTGCTGGCGGTCCAGATTGAATCACAGTAAAAGGTGCAGACACATTCGATACACAAGTAGTTGCCGTATTAGTAGCAATTACCGTATAAATTCCTGGCGCTATTGTATTGATGTTTAAAGTCGCATTCACTTCGCCTGCGAGTGCTGTTGTTGAACCATTGAAAAACCATTGAAAAGTATGATTTGCAGGTAATATTCCACTATTTAAAGTTGTTCCATTAATTAAAGTATTCGTATTAAAATCAACACAAATATTATTAACACCCGTAATCAACGGATTAGGAAGTGCATTTATTGTTACTACAACCGCCTCTATTTTTTGACATGGACCCAAAACACTTTTTATATAATAAGTTCCAGAAGTTGCTATTGCAGTAGTATTCAATAAAGGAATCGTTGCTGCCGAATCTGACCAATAAGAAAGTGTTGCACCTAATGTACTTCCTGCCGTAACCAATGGCAAAGTAATATCAACAGTTCCAGGAACACAAACCTGTGTAGGATTTGTAATGATTAAATTCAATACCGAATTCACAACTACAGAAACAGGTTTGATATCAAAACAAGTGCCCGACGTTGATCGAATATAATACGTTCCACTCGTAGTGATGGCTGCAGGTGTAGCCAAAGCAATAGTTGCTGCTGCATCAGTCCAATAACTCAAAACGCCTCCTCCAGTACTTCCATTGGTTACCGCAGTTGCCGTAATATCAACAGTACTTGGCGTACAAACTGGATCTGGATTTGTTATAACTAAAACTGGAGATTGAGTGATGGTCACTGTTACAGGTTTGATGTCTGAACATCCTGCTGCGGTAGTGGTTTGGATGTAATACGTGCCTGAGGTGCTTACTGCGTTTGGAGTGGCTAAGGCCAGGGTGGCTGTTGCGTTGATCCAATAGGTGAAGGTAGCCCCTACATTGGTACTGCCTGCGGTGACGGCTGCTGCTGTAATATCTACGGTTATTGGCGAACAAACTCCGACTGGATTACTCACTAAAATTACTGGTTTTGGATTGATGCTAACTGTTACGGGTTCAATGTCAAAACAAGTGCCTGTGCCTGATCGAATGTAATACGTTCCGCTGGTGGTGATGGCTGCGGGTGTAGCCAATGCAAGCGTGGCTGCTGCATCAGTCCAATAGGTCATCACGCCTAAATTGGTACTG
>JANPDC010000145.1:0-12654 GCA_031431275.1 Bacteroidota bacterium | reverse complement strand
TGATGTGCATTTACGTTTTGACTGATGGACAATTCTGAAAATCGTGTTAGGGTTGCACCATCGATGACGATGGTGGTTTTTGTACTAATAGCCATAAGAGGTATTTTTAGTTAGTAAATTTATTTTATAAAAAAAATGCGTGAAGCAATGTCTATCGTTTGGAGGTACTAGTATACCCTTGATACAAATAAACAAAGCCCACGCAAAGCATGGGCAGAGTCTATTCTTGTACCAATTAAAAATTACTAGTTTTCCAAACAAGAATAAAGCAATGCTTTATATTATAAATTATAAGAACGTATTTTTATTATGAAACAAAAGTAATGATAAATGTTAAATAATTTGTTGGAATTCGTAGAATTTGTTTTAATAAATAGTGGTTTAAAACAACTGTATGTAACATGTTACGAAACTATATACGATGGTGTGCTCTATTTTTAAACAAAATATCCAACTAAATTAAAATAGTTTTTTTAGTTTCTTGGCTAAAATTGGAAATAACTTTTTGGAGGAAAAAACAAAAAACGAGTTTAAACTTTTATTGAATTGTATTGAACAAAATAACGAAACCTAAATGCGAAAAATGGTTGTTATTATTCGAAAACGGGATTGAAATTTTTGGTTTTTTAGCCCTGATGAAAGGGAAAATCCTTTGCTGAAAAAAATGTATTTTTTCTGGGAGAAAAAGAACGACCAAAGAGAGTTCCTTTTTTGAGGAAGAAAATAACATTTTTTTCAGCAAAGATTGGAATGATAGCAGGATTTGGCTTCGAAAAATAATTTTAATTAAATATGGTAATTAACTCAATTATTAAAGGCTATAGTACTAGCGATAAAAATTATATTGTAAACAATCCTTTTTCAAATTAACCTCAACTAAAAAGTTAGATTATTTTTTATTAAAAAAGTATTGATTTTTATATTTTAAAAAATTACCTTTGCAAACTGAAAGTCGGGTTTGTTTAAAAACCTAATTATCTATTTAATAAACACATAAGTAATGTCAAAAGTAATAGGAAAAGTTGCGCAGATTATTGGACCAGTTGTAGACGTTGTTTTCAGCGGAGACGTAGAACTTCCAAAAATTTATGATTCATTAGAAATCACAAAAAAAGATGGAACTTTATTGGTTCTAGAAGTACAATCTCACATTGGTGAAAACACTGTTCGTACCATTTCGATGGATTCAACAGATGGTTTGAGCCGTGGATATGAAGTTGTTGGAACAGGAAACCCAATTAAAATGCCCATTGGTGCAGATGTTTACGGACGTTTGTTTAATGTAATTGGTGATGCCATCGATGGTTTAGGAGACTTGCCTAAAGATGGAGACAATGGACTTTCAATTCACCGTCAAGCCCCTCGTTTTGAGGATTTATCAACATCATCTGAAGTTCTTTTTACAGGAATTAAAGTAATCGATTTAATTGAGCCTTATGCTATAGGTGGAAAAATTGGATTGTTTGGTGGGGCTGGTGTTGGAAAAACAGTTTTAATTCAAGAACTAATTAATAATATTGCAAAAGGTCACGGTGGTCTTTCTGTATTTGCAGGTGTTGGCGAAAGAACTCGTGAAGGAAACGATTTACTTCGTGAGATGTTGGAATCTGGAATTATAAAATATGGTGATGCTTTTATGCACTCTATGGAAGAAGGCGGATGGGATCTTTCAAAAGTAGATATGCCTGGAATGAGAGAGTCAAAGGCGACTTTCGTTTTTGGTCAAATGAATGAGCCTCCTGGAGCACGTGCTCGTGTGGCACTTTCTGGACTTTCTATAGCAGAATATTTCCGTGATGGAGCAGGATCTGACCAAGGAAAAGACGTTTTGTTTTTCGTTGATAACATTTTCCGTTTCACACAGGCTGGATCTGAAGTTTCTGCACTTTTGGGACGTATGCCATCTGCGGTTGGATACCAACCTACTCTAGCAACTGAAATGGGTGCGATGCAAGAACGTATCACATCAACAAATAAAGGATCAATCACATCTGTACAAGCGGTTTACGTGCCTGCAGATGACCTTACTGATCCTGCACCAGCAACAACTTTTGCTCACCTTGATGCTACAACGGTATTGTCTAGAAAAATTGCGGAATTAGGTATTTATCCTGCTGTGGATCCTTTGGATTCTACTTCTAGAATTTTGACTCCTCAAATTTTGGGTGACGAGCATTATGATTGTGCACAAAGAGTGAAAGAAATTCTTCAAAAATACAAACAATTGCAAGATATTATTGCTATTCTTGGTATGGAAGAACTTTCTGAAGAGGATAAATTAGCAGTTTCTCGTGCAAGACGTGTTCAACGTTTCTTGTCACAACCGTTCCACGTTGCTGAACAATTTACGGGTTTAAAAGGAGTTTTAGTTGACATCAAGGATACTATCAAAGGTTTTAATATGATTATTGACGGAGAATTAGACCACTTGCCAGAAGCGGCCTTCAACCTGAAAGGTACTATTGAAGACGCAATCGAAGCAGGAGAGAAAATGTTAGCCGAAGCATAAAAAAGGATTGTAGGTTATGAATTATGAACTGGTAGTTGCAAAATAATTTATGATTTACAACTCACAACTAAAAAAATTATGATTTTAGAAATAGTATCACCAGAAGCACTTTTATTTAAAGGAGAAATCACATCTGTTTCACTTCCTGGGGTTGATGGTAGTTTTCAAATATTGAATAACCACGCACCTATAGTTTCCATTCTAAAAAAAGGAACTCTAAATATTGTTGCTCCAAGTTTCAAACTAGGTAAAGAGGTTTCTGGTCGTTTCACAAAAATTAATGATCAAAACTATAGTCTTGAAATTTTATCTGGAACAATAGAAATGAAAGACAATAAAGTTATTGTTCTCGCTGACTAAACGCAGTAGAAAAGTAAAATGAAAGCCAAACATTTCTGTTTGGCTTTCTTATTTTAATATATGATCATTGATTTATGTCAATCTCAATAAATCAATTAATGACATTTGTTTGTTGTGGTCATGAAAATTATTTTTGATTTAATGTGTATTTTATCTAACTGTTTTTTAAAAATAGCCAACTTATTATTAGTATTTACTTAACAAAATTAGACACTAATAGAATAAAAGTTATTTCATATCTTCTTGTTTTGAAGATACCATTTTCCAATTGTTAGTTTTGGTAATTTTATAAATCCTTGTGTTGATTTTACAACATCCAACTGGGTTTGTTTGTGTGAAAGTTTTATTTTTTTTGTCAAAAATTGATGGAAAAAACCGAATTGATTCTGTCAAGAATTTATCTTTTTGGAATTCCCTATTTTTACCTTGTAAAAAAAAGGAATATTGTGGACCAGCATTACTTCCTTCATAATTTAAAATTGCAAAATCTTCTAATCCGTCAAAATTAAAATCCATTACAATAAAACTGTGGTATTCTTCTAAACCTTCATTAATTTCTTTTGTATCTTTATAGTATGAAATCGCATTACAAAATGGTTTGTCATCAGACATTATGAATTGAGGAGAATATTTAATTTCTTGTATTTGGTTATTCTTTTTATCTGTAATTTGAATAGTTGCTTTTGTAATTTCAATATCATTTATTGTTTTTACAGTTGATACTAATTTAAAATTAAAATTTTCTGAAACTTTATTTAGTTTACAATCTTTCGAATTTTCTTTTTGAGGGTAGCAAA
The DNA here is from genome assembly GCA_031431275.1 of Bacteroidota bacterium. GTDB lineage: Bacteria > Bacteroidota > Bacteroidia > Flavobacteriales > Flavobacteriaceae > Flavobacterium. The sequence goes on along the minus strand of JANPDC010000145.1, from coordinate 8,988 downwards.
AATTGAAAATTAGCAGAATTATGAATGTGAAATTTATTTTTTTCATTTTTTGTCTTAAATAATATTAAAATTATAAATTGTCTTATTTAAAATATTTTACCAACTATTTTATCGAAACAATTTGGCGTTTTATAATAGTTTGTTTTATTATTAATGTCTGGTGCTTAAACTCTAATGTTAACAGAATAAAAGATTACAAGTGTACACAATATTAACAAATGAGATTTGAAACAACGTATTTTTACTTTTTCTTTTTTTCATACAAAATTACTTTAGTTAATGCTTTTTGAATATCTTGATTATTTTCATCGACTAGTTTTTCATCAGTCATAAATCTTACATTATAAATTTTTGATTTATTTTTAAAATATATAATAAAATTATTTTTACTTTTATTTGCTGTAAAACTACCTTTGTAAAACTCATTAAAAATTTTATCCGCGTTTTCAATTTTAAAACTTTTTTCATCTACACAAAAATTATTAAAAAATGAAATTCCTTTATTATCAAAACGAAAAACATTTATTTTTGGATATTGTTCTGAAAAACCTGGTAGTATAATTAATCCATCATTGAAAGCATTATTAAATAATAATTTAATTTCAACTTCAGCATCTTTAGGCTCAGTATCATAAAAATAGTTGTATTGAATACATTTCCAATCTGACAATATTTTGTTATCAACACTAAATTGCATAAAAGTTAGTGCATCTACAAGCCTTAATTTAAATATATAGTTTTTGAAACTAATATTTAATTCTTGAATTTTGGAATTTTTATAATTACTATTTTTTTTGAAAACTACTTCTTGATAATTTATATTTTTTTGTGTGTTAGTTATTTCATTACTATTCTTCAGTTTCTGCGCATTGCTGCTAAAAAATGAAATTAATAGTAATATTTTAAAAAAATAATTTCCATTTTTAATTTTATCCATTAACATCATTATAATTTGTTTTAGCAGTTTTAGCCTGCTGTGATTTTTGTTCTTCTGATTGAGCATCATATCCTTTAAAGTTAACATAAAGACCTGCATTACATCTGTATTTGAAACCTGTTGGATAAACAATTGAAAACGGTTTGTTTCTAATTTCGAAATGTAAATGTGGGGCTCTAGTTCCGCCTTTTACGCCAGAAACGCTCGCTTTTCCTATAACAGTTCCCGCTTTCACTATTTTTCCTACTATAAATTTTGTAGTATCTATTTTTTTGATGTGTGCATAAAAAAAGTAAATTTCTCCATTTTCATTAAACCCGTCTCCATGCTTCATTTCCATCCCTGGATACAATAATTTATAACCAGTTTTATGATTTTTAAAAGTTTCTTTTGCGTCTTGTGTGATTTTCAGTGTTATTGTATTACCATATCCTTGCATGTAAGTAATATCCTCAATAACTGAGTCTAAGCAAGCATATATATTATCTCCTACTTGAGTAAAAAAGTCTAGTCCGTGATGTTTTCTTCCACCTCTGGTATTTCCAAATAATCCCCAATGTTTACCCGCAGCTCCACCTGCACCATTTTGCGTGTGTAAAGTACATATGGGATTATCAACAGGATCATGCCATTTTCCATCAGACACTGGCGGCACTGATGCCGGCACTTCAGTTTTCCCTGAACAACAATCATAGCCAAATTCTTTTAGAAAACCTTTTTTTAGGTGTAGATCGCTAGTTCCTTTCATCTCCTCAGCTAAGAATTTTTTATATTCTTGAATAGCACCTTTAGTAGTTTGTGCTGATTGACCATATCTTGCTGGTGGTAAACTAGCCCATTCATAACTACCATGCTTCTCAAGTGCTTCGGTAATTCTATTTTTTGTTATTAAATCGATTAATCCAGGACGCTTATGTTTCATAATTATGATACATAATTTATCCTGAGATTCTGGTGTGAAGTCTGGAATTTTATATTTTTTAATATAATCTGCTTTTGAGTTGTAAACTCCTTTATTTTTTCCTCCAAGCCAATCATAGGTAAAATCCATTATTTGATATGCTCCTGCTGCAGATGATGCATACTTGCCTTTTTTAATTACCCGTCTTGGATGTGAACTCATGTCTGTAAAATGTTCTCCACCAAACATCATTGTATAGCCTTTTTGTCCAACAGTTCCCTCTCCGATTCTTAACATCCGCATGAATGCTCTCACATTGGCTTCGCACTCACAAACTCCTTCTTTATCTTTTGGCACTGGTGGTGGATCTACCCTTGATGGAGTTTTGTTATTAGTATCAGTAGGCAAATCACTTTCTTTAATGATAGTCAATACTGCTTTTGAAAAATCACCTTTTGAAAAATAGAGTACTTTGCCTTTATTATCATTTTCTCTTACAACTGCATATAGCGTTTGTAGTTGTAATTTGTCTTTTATATCACCCCAATTGATTTTTTGTTTGATTACACCAGAGTCATCAACAGTGATCCCTGAGAAAGTTAGCAATGGCTCTGTACTATTTGGGTCGATGTTGTATAATTGTAAAAATAATTTTTCAGTTTTTTTAATTCCTCTTGTATTTCCATAAAAGAAACTGACATTGTTGTAATTTACTTTTGAAATTTTTGTTTTTCCAGTTTCATCGCTGCTAAAAATAGCATTATAAACTTCTTTTACATCGCCTATTTCTAATTTGTATGTTGAGGGAAAAGTTTGATCTTTACCCATCAAATCTAGTTCTGTAGATTTAACTTTTATGTTTAGACTTGTGCTTTCATTAGTTTTTGATTTTATAGCGTTATCTAATATAAAAGGAATTGCTTCTGATTTGAATTTATCAACTTTGATTGTTTTCAAAACCGTATTCTTATCATCTGAAACAATTACTTCTATATTTTCATTTTCAAGATCTGTTTGAGATATATTTAGATTTATTGATTGACCCCAACTTGCTTTTTTGATTTTTACGCCACTTGCGTCTGTAAAATTAATATCTGTTACAGTTGCTTGTTTAACTTCTTGGCTAAAAGTTACCCCAGTATTATTATTGATTTTGCAAGTTACATTTAATTTTCCGGGAACTTCTGGCATAATTATTATACTCTTGGTGTTTGAAATAATTCCACCACTTTGAACCTGCCATGCAATTTGTTCTCCAGAAACTAAATTTTTAAAAATAAATTTATCGGCTGTTAATGTAGATTTCTTGCCTACTTTTATGCTATTATTAGATGAGAAACTTACAACATCATTTTTTTTAACTTCAAAATGCCAATCATCTTGTTCTTTTTTTGCGCCTGATCCATATGCATTTGCACTAACAATGTAAGCTTCAATTACATATTTGCCTGGAGTAGCAATTAAAATTGTTGGAACATTAATTGTAACACCTGTTCCTATTTGCCTGCCGTTCAAATTCCATTTGATTTGATCTAACTTATTTGCATTTCTTGTTTTTGCGGTAAATGTTAGTGGAGTTTCTGGTCTTACGACCTCATCAGTATGAGAAATACTCAAAACTATATTTTGTTCCTCAACTGGAATAGAAGGAACAGTCGTTGGCTTAGATGGCACATTTGGTTTATCAGGTTCTTGTGGAGGTATTGATGGCATTGATGGAATAACTGGACTTGCTGCTTTAATAGTCTCTCCAGAAACTTTTTGAACATGCGTTTTTCCATCATTATCTTTATATTCTGCTTGTATAGTATATTTAGCACCTGAGTTTTTTGGTGTAAAAATGAACTTGTTCCCTGTTTGATTACCGCCATCTAAAATTAGATTTCCAGCACCATCAATCGCATACATTAAAAGTCGTTGTAATTCTTCGAAATTTGGTTCAATCAAAAAAGGTGCTTCAAAAGAAATAGGAATTCCTTTTTTAAATCCACCCGTAGTATTAAGTTCAGTACCCACTAATTTATTAACTATTACATCAACATCTAGGGAACAATCTGCAAAGTTTTTATTGAATTTCCCTCCTTCAAAATCATCTGTTTTTGGTTTTCCAAAGCCTTCAACCCGAAAATTTCCAATACTAGGGAATGCGTTTTTAAATTTGGATCCCACTTGCTCAGAAAACAATATTTTTTTAGAAACGTCACCAGAAAAACCATCATAAATAACCCAAGAAATTAGCGCTGAATTGCCTTCGCTTAGTTTAGCTGTAAAACTACACAGCTCATTTTGTCTTATCAAAATAGCATTTGAAACTTCTTTTGAAGAAGTTATGGGCAGAAAACCAATTCTATTTTCAATTTGATTAAGTGTAATGCTTGAAGCAGTTGGGTATTCTTTTTTATTAGGAGGTGTTGTAACTGCTGGGTTAACCAATGCTAATTGTGCTTTATTAGAATTGTCAGCATGTTGCTTTGTAACTGTATTTGATTGCCCATGATTTTTAATCGAAATCTTTCCACCAACAGTGCATTGCAAAGTTGATATTTCTGTTAATATATTTTTACCTAATACTTTAGTTTTATTATAACTTTTTGCCCACTTGGGTGCTGGTGCAACTTGGCATGGTAAGTTACCACCAGATGAAGGTTTTAAAGTACATTTTCCAAAAGTAGCTGCTGGAGGATTAAATTGTTTGTCCTCTTCAGTTGCGGCAAACTTACCTTGTTGATTATTAAATACAACCAATTTGTGTGTAGTAACCTGCAATTTTGCTGTTTGCGATGGGTTTTCTGCTTTGTTACACACACAAGTAGCATTGTTAACTACAAAATACTTACCTGCATGTTCGCTTTTAGCAGCTTCTTTTTTTTCTTTCTTTTTCGCAGGTTTTTTTTCGGGCTTTTTATTTAAAAATTCTGGATTTTCTAAAAGATACTCTTTCTCTTTAGAGGTACCATTAATTCTAGCTACCTCAGCTTTATTTGGCACAATTAAGGTCTTACCAGCGTAAATTCTTTCTCTTACTTTATAGTTTGCATTGCTGTTATGAAAATCACGAAGTTTATGCCAATCTTTAATACCTAATTTTTGTGCAATTCCTGTTAAAGTATCTCCTTCCTTTATATTGTAGACAATAGTATTAGGCATAATAGTAAATGTTTTTAATTAGTATATAATATTTAATGTAATTTTTTCTTGAAATGTAAAGTTATTATCAACTTCAACTAAAAAATTAGTCTCAACAGAATCAAATTTAAAATTGCGTTCAAAACCATTCATTTCTTGATTAAACTCTCCTCTAAAATAATCTGGTTGAAAATTTAAATCAACATTCAAATTGTTGAGTTCTGAAAATTTATTAATAGATTTAATTAGTTCTTTTTGATTTTGAACTTCTCCATTTTTTATAGTTTTTTCTGATTCATTTTCAAATAAAATTGAAGCAACTGATTGATATGGCACAATAACCCAGTTTAAATTCGAGTTACTTTTTAAACTATTTTCAATCAATGTAAGTTGAATTACTTTTATAAAATTCAAATTTAAAATAAAATTATTTAACTCATTTTTAGATTTGGTATTATCTAAAAACTGATCTCTAATGTGAGAAAATCCCTTTCCTGAATATTCTTTTTTCAATTTTTCATCTTCATTGGTAATGCTTTCTATAATTTCATCTGTATTACTTACTTCAAGTTTATTTTCAATTAAAGTTAACTTTACTGGAAATATAGCATTCATGTATTGTAAAGAAATGTATGGAAATTTATTGCTCACTTCTTCATTATTAACTTTGAAATCTTCTCTGTTTATAATGATTATATTTCTGTCTTTACTAACTTCTATTGATAATACATAGGTTACAAGTGCCGTTTCATTAGTATTTCGAACCTTTAAAACAATTTCATTCTCTGCTTTATAATGTATAATTTCATCATAATCAATAGTGTTTTCTGTAAACTGTTGAGTCATAAAGGATTTTAGTTGTATGTATTATTAAAATATTCTTTTATTTCTCTTTTTTCTTTATCATCTGTTATGCCATGTTTTTCGTAATATTCTGATAGATTACTGAACAAGGTTACGCTACCATAAAAATCTTTCAAATCTGACTTTCTGCCAATAAACTTTACGCCTACTGCTTCTTTTTTTTGCTCTAAATAAAAATGATTTATCTCGTCATCATGTCCTTTCAATATGTTTTCATAATCTACTGAAGCATACAAACTATCCTTGTATGATAAATAAATAGTATAAATAGTGGAGTTATCAACTGCAAAAACTTTATTGATGTTGCCATTGACTAATAATGATTCTTTTTTTGTGTTGCTCATGTCGTCTGATTTGAAGACATTGATCTTGCATTCCTTCAATAATTCTTTATCTCCGAAAACATTAAATTGTTTATTTGTCATGTTGTTACAACTTATAAATAGTATTATTATAAATAAATACCGTTTCATTCTATCTGTGATTATTAAATATACCTTGGTGAGATGATTGTACTAAAACACCAAACTCATATCTGTTTAAAATATCTGCTTTTGGATAGCCACTTTTAGAAAGTTCTGCTTGTGTCAAATCTAGTTGTGAACTAAATCCATATAATATTGATTGTCTGCCTTTATTTTCTCCACATGCAACTTGATATGTGTTATTTGAAAGGAAATTCCAATTCCAATCAGTCATACTTCTATCAAATGATGTAACCCTAAAATCTGGGTAAAAAGAGGGGAATGATGATTTAGATTGTCCCCAAACTGCTACATTAGAAAAATTTGGTAATTCAGAAATGTTTTTGGCAAAATTTTTATATTTTCCACCGTTATTTGCTGTGTTACATCCATAAAAGACAAATCTAGAATCTGTCGCCCAATTAAAATCAATCATGGCCCAACCCTCTAATAACATTTGAGATTGAAATTTGGGTTCTGGATGAATAACTACTTTTTTATTATAACACAAAGGTCCATCTCCGCCTGCATGTGAAAAGAAACCTACTTCTTTTATAAATACTTTTTCTTTTCCACCATGCTTCTGAATTATTTTAGCAACTTGTTCAATTATTTCATCCACACTTTGAATTGGAACTCCAAATGCTTTGTGCTTGTCACCATCGTACCATTTATTTTTTTTTATATTTCGAAGTCGAGTCATCGTTGCCTCACGAATCATTGCCCGACCTTTATGATCTTCATCTAAATAAAAAAGTAAATGCAAATATTTAATTACTTTTGCTGCGGCTAATTTTTTTTCTTGATAAACACCAAATTCATTTCCAGAGTCTTTTGCCATTACAATTTATTTGTATCTGTAAAAAACGATTCTACCGTCAGTACGTTTTTTACTTTTTATTAATTTTTCGTTTTCAATAATTTCAAACTCTTTTATAGTGTCGTTATTATCGAAAATATAATTTCCTTTTTTGTTTATACTAATTTTAATATTTTGCTTTTCTTTGTCAAAAGGAAGTTTCCCTTTTATTGTGTCTCTCGAATAAAGTATGAAACCTTCTGAACCACCCACAAAAAATTCTATTGCATTTCCTTTGCTGTTATATATAATTTTAGTTTCAACTTGAAGTTTTTCTTTTTGAATTACTATCATTTTACTTTCATTTTCTGAAAGCGATTCTGTTTCTAAAACTTGTATTTTTTCATAAATATATTGTAAATTTATGTCTGCTAATTTAATTTTATGTTTTTGGCAACTAAAAAATAATAACAATAGAATGACTGTTTTCTTCATAAATAATTATTCAGTTATTAATGTATCTATTTCACTCCTTTTTTTGATGTTTATCCAAATTTCTCTACCTTCACTTTGTTTAATAATATTATTGAATGCAATTTTATATGCTTCATTGGATGGCGTAAAGTTTTTATATCCTTCACTCCTTTGTAATTTTCCAGCTTCTGCACTCGATGAAGAAATTTGTGCTTTTGGTGTTAATCCAAAACAACCATATGAACCTGCTAATTTATTTTTGCCACCAGCACTGTAAAATCCCCCAATGTGCATCATAACGCCTTTGGCTATTTTGTATGGAGATTTTCTTGGATCATCGATTGGATTTCCATTAACAAGGGTCTGCATTTCTTTAGTATGAGGCACTGCATCTAATTCTTCCCTTCCTCTTGATCTTAAAGCAAAAGCTTCAACATCAGTATTATGAGGATACTGCAAAGCAACTGTTCTATAATTCATGTCATCTTGTTGAGGCTCAAAGCACCTATTACTTAATTGAATTTTTTCAGTTCCTCCCCATCCAAACCAACCTCCTCCTTGGGTTATTTTTCCTCTGCAATACCATGAATCACGAGTAACATTATATGATACGATTGTTGAACCGTCTTTTTTGACATTCAATTTGTATGTTGGTACAACAATTGATTTGTATTTATTCTCACCTGTGCCATAAATAAACTGACAAGTGTAACCAGTTATTTGAGTTGTTATTTCTAATATCAAAGGTGGCTTTCCAGCGGCTAGTGCTATTGTCCTTTCGTTGTAAACGCCAAATTCGTTTCCGCTTGTATTGTTGTTTGCCATGTAAATAAAAATATTATTTTTATGTATATTTTAATTTATTATAAATATTTTGAATTATTCTTTTTATTCCATTTTCAGATTTAATTAATTTTCAACCAAAGTGATTAAATTTTATGGATAAAATTTTTATACTTGTTTTAATTTTACTTAAAAGTTTAATTGCTTATCAATATCGTTAGCCACAATATCTGATAATGATACTTTATTATTCTTATAATATTTACCCGCAAATAATCTACCAGCATTTAAGTGATTTTCATTTACTGTAATAGTAGAATCCGCTCCACCAAATTCTCCCGATACTACATTTGCTTGACCACCTACAAACGCCACAAAATCAGAAAAATTACCTTTTTTTGCAGAGCACTTAACATTATACCATCTGTAATTCTTTCCTTTATAAAGACCTTGTTCGTTGGGCTCATATAATTCAGATATTATATGCACACCGTTCCGTGTGCCCACAGGATCCAATGTAATTAGCATTCTTATGTTATAACCGTTTTTACTTATTATACTAGCGGCATAAACAGAATTCCAACCTCCTAAACTATGACCGATGATATAAACTGGATCAGATTTATTGCTAATTGTGTTT
>JANPDC010000144.1:0-36634 GCA_031431275.1 Bacteroidota bacterium | reverse complement strand
CCAATGCTCTACCAAATCCAAATCCAACCCCAAATCCCACAGCTGGCACAAGTCCTGCAAGAATACAAGCTGAAAATTTTTCAGCCATGAATGGCGTAGTGATTGAGCCAACAACAGATACTGGAGGTGGTTCTAATATTGGTTATGTAGACAACAACGACTGGGTTGATTATCTCATAAATGCTCCCACAGCAGGCACTTACACAGTTGATTTACGAATCGCCTCGCAAGTTGCCAACAGTCAATTACAAATCAGATCTGGTTCAACAGTTTTAGCATCTGTAAACGTACCAAATACTGGTGGTTGGCAAACTTATCAGACCGTTTCAAGAAGTATAAATTTGAGTGCTGGTGTCCAGACTATTCGACTATTTTGTTCGGTTCAAAATTGGAACTTGAATTGGGTAGAGTTTAAATCCCAAACCTCATCAAATACTTCTTTAAATATAGGTCAAACTGCTATTATGAGTGGTCAAGACTCTGGAAGTGCAGCCTATTTGAATGCTCAAACATCTAGTTTGTCTCAAACGGCAACTATACAAAGTATGAGTATTAATATTAAAGCAGCAGCTGGTCAGATGTATATGGGAGTTTATAGTAATGTTAATGGTAAGCCTGGTACTTTGCTTGCAAGCACTCCACAATTTACACCAGTCGTGGGTTGGAATACTATAAATGTGAGTACGCCTGTAAGTATGACCGCAGGAACTTATTGGCTGGCATATCAACCAAATGATAATGCCCTTGGCCAAGCGTTCAGTACCACATCTGGGACAACATACTTTGTTCAACCAAGAAACTATGGTGTTTTGCCTTCTACATATCCTCCTTCTACTTTGGCTGCTAACGTAGAAAGTTCAGTTTATGCAACTTTCACGGTCGGCAATACAAGTAGTAAAATAGAATCAAGCGAATTGTTGAAAGTTAATGACGAGTCGTCTGAAGTTTCTCTTAATGTTTATCCCATACCAACAGACGGTGACTTCACAGTTGCTTTCAAGGGGTTTAGTAATCCTACTGTGTCAATAATAGATATTTCTGGAAGAACAGTATATTCGCAAAAGGTAGCTACAGGCTCATCATTACAAATTTCAAACAACTTCAAGAAAGGAATGTACTATGTTTATGTTACTGACGGGGTTAAGAAAGAAGGTAAAAAAATATTACTAAATTAGTATATAACTCAAACAGAAGACACAAACAACTAAATAATCTAACAATAATAGAATAGAGTATTGAAGACTATTTAATAACAATTTAAAAGTGATAGCATAAGGGCTATGAAATTTTATCCTCTTTTTTCTAGGAATTCTTAGGCGAGGTTGTAGTTAAAAAAAATGCTGTTGTTCCAGCAATTGTTATTCCAGAGGCTGAAAAGCATGATACTCACGACGGTTACGACCACAAACCGTAGCGAAGAATTTTAGTTTAAATCAAATAAAATGCAGAAATCATTTTGATCGCAGTAAAGCCACCTTTAGGGGTGGTTTTTTGTGACTATATCGTAACTAAAAAATATATACTTTAACATGAAATAACAATTGAATAGATTAGTTTTTTTGACTTTTTGTTTTTAACTCAAAAAAATTAACACGACACAAACCAACTAAAATATTTCTTAAACATTTTATACTAACAAACAAACGTTTAAAAAAAATCCTAATTATGGACTAGTCAGCATCATTTTTGAATAGCAATTTATTTTTGATAGTATTACTTTTACATTTGAAAATAAATGCCATTCTTGTGTTGTAAAACTATTAAATTAAATTTAAATCTTCAGTTTATGTCTTTAAACTCTTCTTAAATTAGGTTCTTTTTTAGAACATAATTTATTTACAAAAATTTAACAAATTATATAAAAATGAAAAAATTAAAACTACATTTATTTATTTTTTTAGTCCAAGCACTATGCTATTCGCAAGGAACATTATCTCCGTCTAATATTGCGTCAGTTGGTAATGCAGGATTTACAAATGCCAAGTTCACTATTTCAAATGTAACAAGTACAACTTTTGTTATAAATTTTGAGGGTTCTTACAACGAGAATGCTTTAATTCCTGGGTTTATTAAAAATGGGCAGGTTTTAAATTCGGGTAATTTACAAGTTGCATATGTGAGCAATATTGAATCCGATAATAAACAAATAAATTTTCCATTTCGGGAGTGGCAATCTGCGACTTTATTAAGTTACGGTGGCAACTATGGTGGAACTGATGCTTTTTATTATGCATACAGGTCGAAATCTTCAATTAATACAATGGCTTTTACGCCATTAATGACAATGGCTTTGCCAGAAAATGTAATATGGTCTGGAAGTGGTAGAATAAAGTATGTTGGTGGCACTGGTAGTACAAGTAATCAACCTATTAAAAGACGTGGTCTACCAGTTGAAAGTAAAATTTGGGGCTCTTCACAAAATCCTGCAGTTACAGCACAAGGGCAAACTCTATCAAGTGGGGTAAAAGGTTTTTACTTCAAGTATGTCAATACATCTGGTGATAATGCGATACCAGATGTTGGCACCGGTGCTGGTTTCGTTTACGATAATAAAGTAGTTGGAAATGCAACAACGTGGCGCAATCGAAATCGGGGTGCATACGCTAAAATTCAATATAGTGTTCTGATAACCAAAAAGTGCAATGGAAATGAACCACTTAATAATATTAGTCAGGTATCGTCTTCATGCATGACTTCTGAAGGCTTTAGTGTAACAAATGTAAATCCAACCTACGACTGGGTTGCTGGTTCAGGGAATGATATCGATTTCAAAAAATACGTTTCCTTATCATCGGGAACATTGGAAGTATATCGAATTGGAATAAATGGAGTTTTAACATTAATAGCATCAACTAATAATATAATGAACACCTCACCTTGGGATAATAATGGTTTAACATGCTATTTGCTGGTGCGGAAGGATGCGAATGGTTGCAGATGTAAATTAAATACTATTAATTTCAATTTTAGGTCTTGTGCACAGTGTTATGCAGGTACATGGAACACTGATGTTTTAACTAATTCTGGTAATTACAAGAATTATAATAGACAAAATAAAGTATTTTTGTGTAGCGATAATAACATCTTTGGCTTTTATAAAAGTATCAATTTAAAGTACAATTGTCAGAGCCGGACCTATTCAGCGAATGGGATCGGGAATGATGGTGTGTCCATAATTAACGTATTTGGTGATGTGACTGGATTTAATCCTGAGTCTTTGCGTTCAGGATGTCAATCATGCGGTACGTTAAAAGATTTTCAGAGTGTATTCGCATTTAGAAAACCCATTTCTACAAACGCAGTACAGCCTCCAGCAACGAGCAATTATAATCCATATGATTATGTGATTGATGCGAAAACAAGTACTTTCAACTTAACACCGAACAGATGGCGTACACAAGTTGTTACTTCGCCCGGTGTTGCTTCTTACAATGTGTATGCACAAACTCCAGGTGGAAGTGAAACTTTGATGCATTCACTCAATCTAAACAACAATATTGCGAATGCTCCTGGTACCGCAAATATTAATCCTACATCCATTACCGACAATGAAATTTATAGTACAGGCTTAACAAATTGTAGTAGTGTATGGGTTAATCAATCTGGATCTGACAGTGCCCTACGTTGGATCGAAAAATTATCTAGAAACAATCAAACTCCTATTGATTGCCGAACATTTGTTGTCAATACTTGGGAACCAAATCAAGGAAGTCCTTTAGTTGCCTTCAACAGCGTTCGAGTTAAAGTTTGTAACCCTTGTTCTACCGGTCTATCCTCAATATCAAATGCAGACTTCAAACTTAGCATAAAAGGAAAACCCCTTGATTTAATAACTAGAAAAGTTTTGACAAATAGCTTTAGAACAAATGCTACAGCAAATAATCAAATAGAAGTAAGTTTAAACAAAAATTGGTTTCCATGTGCAAACAGTACGAATTCTATTTTCATTACAGAAGACTACAGTTCAAGTGTGGTTATCAACCAAGAATTGTCATGTGGAACAAACTATGCAGGTACTGCTTGGAATAGAACAGGTGTTATAGAAAAATTAGATTTGGCGGAAACCGATCTAGAAACAACTAATGCTAAGACTGAAGTAGAACCTGTAAGTAATGGTAGTGAAATATTTATCGCACCAAATCCCGTCAAGGACGACTTAACTATTGAACTACGAACATCGCAGCGTGGCATCGCTCATTGCACTGTGCGAGATGTATATGGTAGTGTCCAATTTTTGGGCAAAATTAGTTGCAATGGTGGTTTGTGCCGTGGTCTTTTAAAAACAGATGTACTAAAGCAAGGCGTTTTCGTTTTGCAGGTTGTAATTAACAATGAAGTGCTAACAACAAAATTTATTAAAATCTAGTATTATGAAACTTTTATTTATACAGTTAAGTTTATTTTTCTTTTTAATGTTTAACACTATTACATTTTCACAACAATGTAGCCCTTACCAAGGACCTGTGATTGATGGTGCTGTAACATTTTATGATGCGGGAGCGAATTTTGGTCTAAATACGCAAACAATTAGTGTTATATCTGCAAGTGCCAATGAGTGCACGGTACTTTATACTATAAAGTATAACACAAACACGCAGTTATTTATGCGATCTCCACGTAGCTGGGGTTATAATTTTAATTCACGTGCAAAGTTTACTACTAGTTCTTTTGCACAAATTTTGCCGTTCACTACTTTCAATAGTGCTATCATTGAAGAATTTGGAGGTGACTTTGGTGATCAAGATAAATTTGGATATAAATTCGTAACACAAGAAGATATTCGATTTGAAAATACAATACCCGTCTTTGATTACTTTAATTGTGGTTATCAAGATTTATATGCTTTTGGAGGCGTAGATAATGTTGTTGACGAGCAAACTTGCACTTTAATACCAACTGCTGGTGCTTGTAATGGGGTTTCGGGCACAACAAATATTGTTGCATACGGTGTTCCATATGGATATTTAATAACACCGTATCAAACTTTGGTTCCTCCTACCGCAAATTTTAATATTCGCGATTTAGATTTATTGTATCATATAAAAAGAAAACCGTTTGTAGAAAATCAATCACTTAATCATGCTGGTGAATCTTCTACTACCACAGGTAATCAATTTGGAAATCTAGCGTGTAAAACAACATGTGGTACAAATGCTAATTTTGCCCCTGTTTCACCAGCTGCTGCAACGGTAACTTTCAAAGTTACGTTTTTCAAATAATTTAGAATGGAATTAATTACAATTTTAAAATTTATTTCGCACACAGTTCGTGTCAGTTTAAAGTCATTTGTCGATGATGGGTAGTTTATCTTGTTAATTATCAAGCATATTCAAAAGTAAAATGACATTTCACAATAATTGAAATCTATGTATCATTATTTATAAAAAAATCTAAATTTAACTTAAAATGAAAAAAATAAAATTACTGTTGTTTTCTGTTGCCTTTTTTACACTGCAAAGTGCATGCGCACAGTTTTTGTACAACACAGATCATCCAAATGGATTCTTTAGTGGTTATTTTATGAATCGTGGTTCGATCCGTGTATCTAATGTAACTAACACTTCCTTCACTGTTACTATTTCTCGTACGTATAACGAAAACTTTATATATCCCATTTTACCGGGTTCTAACCCGCAATCATCTTCGAATGTGGCACATTTTCATGATGCCATTGTCAATCGTAATGATTCTGGTGACGAAGCCTACAATGATGATTATCCATGGCTTGATTGGGGTAATGTGATTGTTAATAGTGTATCAGGTAATTTTGGTGGCAGTGATAGGATAATGATAGGTTATGATAATAGTGGGGGTTGGGATCTTAAAGAGGTCTATTCTGTACCCGCAATTACAGTTAATTTGGGTATAAATCAAATCGTTAATATCTGGCAAGGTAATTGTGTTGTTGCGGCGGGCACAACCGCTTCGCCTGGCAACAAGGTTGCGCCAATAAAAAGGCGTGGGCTTCCTAATGTTCAAAATTATTCAGTTAATGGTTCTATTCCTTTTAGAAGCATTGAAGCAGGTTGGAACATTAGTGATCCAAATGCTGCCATAAATAATAATCCTAGTTCTGTTTTGTCAAAAAGGCGCCATATTGCTCTACGGTTTATTAATACTGATATGAAAGACAATATAAATGTTTTATCTGGAGCCGCAAACCAAGGGTTTTGCAGAAACACGGCTGACCCCAATGATGCCACAATATGGTCAGGTACAAATGGACGCAATCGCGCAGTTCCTGCAAATATAACCACTGTTCTTACTATATATCGTGCCTGCCCACCTCCTCCATCAAACCCCAATAATTTACAACTAGTTGGTAATGCTAATGCAAGAATGTTGAGTTGGCAAAATGCTACGGGTAGTAGCGGAACTCAAATTAGATGGGCAAAGAAAGATGCAGTTTACAATACAAATATAGTACAGAACACAACAGCTGGTGGCGGAACGATGAACTTTGGTAATGGTACTACGTTTGTTGGTGTGTATAACTTAGAAGCTGGAGTTGAATATAAATGGAGTATGAGAACTAAATGTTTTGCTGCTGGCGATGCATATGGAGATTGGTCTGAGGATCAAATCTTTAAATTAGATATTCCTTCTTGCGGTGGTACAGCCAGAGATGAAAGACCAGATGTTGCTCAAAACAAAGTAGTAGATGTAAGATGGTGGTTAACTAATGCAATGTCAAAGACTTTTGAAAAAGTTAAGATAATTGCTCCCGATAATTCTTCTGTAGTGCTGCCAGCGGGTACCTATACATATAATTTTCCAGTTCTTGGTTCGCACAAGGTTGAAATAATTACTAAAAGAGCAGATGGTTCTTTATGCATGGAGCCATTGGTTTATCCCTTTGTATCGGCATGTACAAAATGTTTAGAGGATGGAAGTGCAGGTCAAAACAGAAGTACTTTTTATTGTTTTGCAAATGATATGGCTAGCTACAATAATTTATATTTACGTTATGATTGTCCCAACTTAGCATACAGAACATATTATACAACTGGGTCTGCTTTGATTGATTTGCCTGTTACGAGAAATGTTAGACAAGGACTAAATGCCCCTAACATGATGAGTGAAAATCTAAACCCAGAAAATCTTCGCCCAGCTTGCAATAATGCAGGAGGTTTGAAAGAAAATACATATAGTTTTAAATATTCTATTCCAAAATCAAATCCCGCAGCAAGTTCAAAAATGGATTATATAATTCCTACTAATTTTAATTTAGGAGGATATGGTAATTATTACAGGTATAGAACCATTGTAAATGTGGATCAAGGGGCAAGTAATGGCTCAAAATTGTTTGTTCAACGACAAAAAATGGCACAAAGTTTAGAGCTTGAGCAGTTTACTACTATTCACGTTGAAGATTTGCAAAGCAATATGGCGAAGGCACCAGGCTCGCCAACTCCTTATGGTGCGCCTCAAACTCCCTCACATGAGTTTTATTCGATACCAACAGCCTTAAACATAGGTTTTTGGACTTACGGAAAAGGTTCGCCAGGCCCATGGTGGACTGAAAAATTAGCAATTGCTGGAAACAATATTGAATATGACTGTAGAACATTTGAACTAGGTTTAGATACGAATTCGAATGTTAGATATAGAGTACGTGTGTGCGATCCATGCGCTATAATTGGTGTATTTACTCTATCAGAAGCAGATTTATCTATTTCATTTAATGGTTCTCTAGCAAATGACACAAATAAAAAAATAGGCGAATCGTCTGGAGAGGTTAGTGGACAAGCAAAGGCTACTATATATTTGAAAACAAACAATAACTTTTTAAGCTGTGTGGCTAATAATAAAATAGCGTCAGCAATTCCAATTGGTAGATTACCCAATACTTGCCCACCAGCTAGTAGAATCTCAAATCCAAACAACACAAAACTTTCAGAAAATGAAAGAGAAACAGAATCAAAACCCTCAACCTTCCCCAACCCATTCACAACAGAACTAAACATCAAGTTCACGGCAGTTGGTGGTCAAGAGGCATACTTTGAGGTGTTTGATTTAACGGGCAAGCAATTGTATAACTCGAAGGTTCAAAAACTAGAAGAAAGTGGTTTTGTGCAAGAAACACTAGATACTAGCAACTGGGCAACGGGTATGTATGTCGTAAAAACTTTTGCTGGCAATGGCGAGAGTAGTACACAGAAAGTTGTTAAGCAATAGGTATTAAGACTTGATTATTAAGTATTAAGAATTAAATATTAAGATTTTTTAAACCTTAACGAATTAGAAGCAAGTCAGTAAAATGACTTGCTTTTTTAGATATGAGTTGTTGTGTTTTTTTTTGGTAATCAATACTTTCATTAGCAATTGTTTGTGAAAATTATTACGTAGCAATTGAACAATTTACTAAAAACAATATTTTTTTTTATGGTCTAAAAATTGAGCATCTAAATAGTTAAAATCAAAACAAGTTAAAAACGACTTGTTTTTAAATGTATCAAATTATGAAAAAGGTAATTATAGTTTTTGTTTTGAATTGTTTTGTAATCTTTTCGGCTTTGGGTCAGACTAAAAATGAAGTTAAAGATTTAAAAAATTCGAGCACCACAATACCACTTGCAAGGGTTACTTGCAGTAAAACGACCCACGATTTTGGTAAAATCCCACAAGGAACGCCTGTCACATTTTCGTTTGGGTTCAAAAATGAGGGCAAAAAACCATTGCTCATCAACGATGTTTCGACACCTTGTGGCTGCACAACTCCCATGTTCGATAAAGACAAACCTTTCGACACTGGCAGTACTGCGCCAATTGACATTACTTTTAACGCTGCTTCTGAAGGTGTTTTTGAGAAAACGGTAACTGTGACTTACAACGGCACGAGTACCATGGACTTGATAATTAAAGGCGAGGTTGTAGTTAAACAAAATACTATTGTTCCAGCAATTGTTATTCCAGAGACTGAAAAGCACGATACTCACGACGGGCACGACCACGCAAAACCTTAGCGAAGAATTTTAATTTAAATCAAAATAAAATGCAAAAATCATTTTGATTGCAGTGAAGCCACCTTTAGGGGTGGTTTTTTGTGACTATATCGTAACTAAAAAATATATACTTTAACATGAAAAAACAATTGAATAGATTAGTTTTTTAGACTTGTTCTTTTTAACTCAAATAAATTAACACGACACGAACCAACTAAAATATTTCTTAAACATTTTATACTAATAAATAAACATTTAAAAAAATCCTAATTATTGACTAGTCAGCATCATTTTTGAATAGTAATTTATTTTTGATAGTATTACTTTTACATTTGAAAATAAAACTATTTATTTTTATGTAAAACTACTACTCATTTTTAAAATCAAACGCTCATGTATTTAAACTCTTCTTAAATGTTTTTAGAACTTTGAAACAAACTTAATTTATCAATAATTATAAAATCTAACAAAATGAAAAAAAAGTTAATTATATTGTTTATGTTATTTGCATCATTGCAAAATTTTGCCCAACCTTGGCAAAGTCAAAATCGTACTATAAACGGCTTCACTAACATATATGATAATACAGCTGGTAATTGGGTATTAAATAGTGAAAACGCAGATTTTTGGGAATATACCTACAGTGGTACGTATGACTTAAATTATGGTAATGGTATTTATGAGTATCAGAATTATCGCCCGTTGAGTGCAATTATTAGTAATATTGGTGCAACAAAAATTTCTAAAATAGAGATAAATAAGTATGGAGGTCGTATGACGATTGGCAGTCAATTGTGGGCAGGTTGTGATCAACAAGGGAATTATTTACAGTCTTTTCCTATATCTACGCCAGAACGTACAGGAAAATTTACTAATTTTAATTTTAGTGTTTTTAATAATCCAACATGTTATAATACAGAAGATTGGCATTTCACAAATAATCAAGATGTATTTGCATTAATACCTCAAACTTTAACACCAGTTGCGGGTCAAGAATTTGTTGGTTCTACTAGGTTACTTTTATGTATGTTGGACGAACATCCTAACAAAAATGTTGCCGTAAAGAAAACAAGTTGTCCAGGTGCAATTGGATGCGATTTGCAACAGCAGGGTTGTGCGCCGATTCCAAAAAATATTGGTACAATATATTTTAAGATGCGTTTCTACAAAGCCTGCAATCGGCCAGCACCAACACTTGCAGGTGCTTCAACTGCTCCCAATTCGGGTATGACGTTATTGTATAGTGCACCACAACAAGCTTATGGGCAATACGAAGCAGAAATTGTATTTAAAACAGCAAACTACCCTGCTGAAGGTTCTAACGCGCCAAACCCAAGCATTGGCTACCAAAGAAAAACTTTTTCGATAAATAGTGGTTTGGGTGGCGTAACTTTTGACAATTTAGCATCAGGTCAAAATTATAAAATACGAGCAAGAGCAATTTGTACAAACGGATCGAAAGGCACTTGGGGTGAACCGCAAGATTTTACAACAAACTTACCTAAATGCCACGATAAAGGGTCATTGAGTACAACAAATGCACCTCTCTATTTTAATTGGACTGCAGGAGCCGTATTCGATTTTAAAAAGCTTGTTAATGGTACTGGTACGGTTGAAATTCAAGAAAAAGTTAATGGTAGTTGGACAAATGTATCTGGTAATACTTACAAAATATCAGCAGATTTAAATGCTTCGGCGGTAGTTACTAAAGAGTTTAAAATCATATTAAATAACAATGGAACAAAATGTGAAGTATCTGACAAAATATTTTTAGATTTTTACCCTATCAAAAATGTTATTCAAATTAAAAATACTTCACGAACTCCTAAAAATCAAGACCTAATATTTTATGGTATTCCAAATAAACTTATAGATGAAGTAGATGTTATTAAAATATTTCCAGTAAACGAATGTGGTAATCCAACGACCATTCCCTACACTGTTAGAGCTATATTTGGAGTCAGTAATTCACGCTTAGCAAACGAAGGATTTGTTATGAATGGCAATCAATCTTCCATTGTAGATGCAGTGTTCAGGGAAAATGCTAGAACTGCTTGTGTTCGCGACAATTTAGACGATAATAATTTCACAAGTTCAGCATATCGTTGGCATGGATTTCGTTTTGCTTATCCACATTATTCGGCTCAAAATGAAAATCGTGACATTCCTAGATATTTATATACCAGTAAATATGTTGGAAATATGTATACTTTCTACAGCTATATTAATAGACAAACTAATGCAACTAAAACATATGAATTTAAAATTGCGGTACGAAAAATCAATAACCCACTTAAACTCAAACTTTATGGAGATGCAACAAGCAGATTCGTAGATATGCCAGGTATTTTTGCAAGAACTCAATCTGATTTAGTTATGGATAAACATACACTAGGTGCAGGTCAGACTGGTCAAGAACCTACTTGGTATGTTGCTCCACTTGACAAACAAGATTTACTTTTAACTGCAGATTCAGATACTGGTATACAACATTCTATGAGTTATTTATTCAATGCATCTGTAGAACCTCGCTCAAAAGCAAACCCTCGCACTATCATGAGACCAATTGCGGGTTGTCCTAAAATTATTTTCCCTACAGGTGTTACCTTAGGATTACCTCCTGCTGCCGAGGGTTCTATTAATTTCAACGACCCTACAATGTTATCGTGTTCTGGCAGTAATGCTACATTTCAAGCAGATGTTGTAAATGGTACTTTATACTGCAAGGCATTTTGTATGACAAATATTGAACCTTGTGCTACCGCCGCTCGAATAGCAACTTCGCAGGTAAATGATATCATATTTAATGCAACCTTCCCAAACCCCTTCACATCCGAGCTCAACATCAAGTTCACAGCAGTTGGTGGTCAAGAGGCATATTTTGAAGTGTTTGACCTCACAGGCAATCAAATGTACAACTCGAAGGTTCAAAAACTAGAAGAAGGTGGTTTTGTGCAAGAAACTCTGGACACTAGCAGTTGGAGAAAAGGTATCTACATCGTTAAAACTTTTGCTGGTAATGGCGAGAGCAGTACGGAAAAGGTTGTTAAGCAATAGGTATTAAGACTTGAGTATTAAGAATTAAGTATTAAGATTTTTTAAACCTTAACGAATTAGAAGCAAGTCAGTAAAATGGCTTGCTTTTTTTAAATAAAAGTTGTTGGGGAGTTTTATAGTAATCAATACTTTCATTAGCAATTGTTTGTGAAAACTATTACGTAGCAATTGAACAATTTATTAAAAACAATATTTTTGTTTATAGTCTAAAAAATTCAGCATCTAAATAGTTAAAATCAAAACAAGTTAAAAACGACTTGTTTTTAAATGTATCAAATTATGAAAAAAGTAATTATAGTTTTTGTTTTGAATTGTTTTGTAATCTTTTCGGCTTTGGGTCAGACTAAAAACGAAATTAAAGATTTAAAAAATTCGAGCACCACAATACCACTTGCAAGGGTTACTTGCAGTAAAACAACCCACGATTTTGGTAAAATCCCACAAGGAACGCCTGTCACGTTTTCGTTTGGGTTCAAAAACGAGGGTAAAAAACCATTGCTCATCAACGATGTTTCGACACCTTGTGGCTGCACAAGTCCCATGTTCGATAAAGACAAACCTTTCGACACTGGCAGTACTGCGCCAATTGACATTACTTTTAACGCTGCTTCTGAAGGTGTTTTTGAGAAAACCGTAACGGTGACTTACAACGGCACGAGTACCATGGACTTGATAATTAAAGGCGAGGTTGTAGTCAAACAAAATGCTATTATTCCAGCAATTATTGAAGTCAACCATAAAGATTAAAATATTTTTTAATGCTAAAAATTTATTTTGAAAAAACCACACGAAACATTGTGGTTTTTTGTCGTAATTAAACACTAATTTAACCTATCCAGGTTTTAAACTCTTGGACTTTTTCACGTGCAACAATTACCTCATCTTCTCTATAAGTTGGCAAAATAATTTTCAATCTGGAGTTAGAATGAACCTGTATTTCTTTGATTGACTTTAAAGGAATAATAAATTTTCGGCTTATTCGGAAGTTGTTTTTTGGATCTAATTCAGATTCTAGAAGTTCTAATGTTCCGTCAATCAGATAATTTCTATTATCGATTGTATGGATATAAGTTCCTTTGTTTTCACTAAAAAAACATTCGATTTCGTCACTGGAAATAACTTTTAAATGCTGCCCAATTTTGACTGTAAATCGGGTTTTGAAACTTTTATCAAATGGGTTCTGGAACATTTTTTTAATGGCATCAAAATCTAGATTTAAAGTTGTATCATCTGATTTTTGAAATTGATTTTTGAACTTTGAAATTGCAACTCCCAGTTCCTCTTCATCAATTGGTTTTAACAAGTAATCAATCGAGTTTAACTTAAAGGCACGTAGTGCATATTCATCGTATGCAGTTGTGAAAATTACAGCAGATTTTATCGCGATTTTATCGAAAATTTCGAACGACAAACCGTCTGATAATTGAATGTCTAGAAAAATCAAATCTGGGTGTTCATTGTTCGAAAACCATTCAATAGATTCTTCTACAGAATGCAACATAACATCAACTTTAATATCTATTTTTTCGAGTTTGCGTTGCAACAATCTAGCTGCTGGTTTTTCGTCTTCGATTATTATTGTTTTCATAATAAGGTTTAGGAGGTTTAGGAAAAGTTTAGAAAGTTTAAAAGATTTAAAAGGTTTAAGATAGAAGGGTCAAACTTATTTAAACATTTAATAAACTTTTAAACCTTAAACCTTTTAAAATTTTCTCATTCCCAATTCGATTTTTTATCTTTATTCATAAATTCTTTAATTTTCTTTTCTTCCCAATCTTTGTTGAAAATTAAGTTTTTTCCAAAAACTCTGGACCAGTGCGAAACCAATCCAATTCCCCAAAAAAAGGCTGTACCAAGAGTTGACCAGTTAAATAAAGATTGAAAAATAGATTCACTATAACTATAATTTTGATAAATGATAAAAATATTTACAAGCAAATAAATGGCTAAATGAATATAAAAACCTTTGATTTCACCTAATTTTTTTTCTGCATTCAGATATTGTTCTGAATTTTTATTTATTGTTTCCATTTTTGAAATTGATTTTTGAAATTGATTTTGAAGTTGATTTTTGAAATTGTAATTTTAATAAACACTTCGACTGCGCTCAGTGGGACAGCGTGATAACTGAAACCTGCGACTGAAAACTACAAATTTATTTCCTGTTCATTAACTCTTGAATTTTTCTTTCCTCCCATTTTGACCAAAAGCCAAATGCTCTGAGTCCTTTCATGACCAATCCAAATCCCCAACCAAACATTGGGAACCAAAACCACTGAAAATTTGGAGAGTATCTTAGATTTATAAAAATTAAAAATGGAATAACCACGCAATATGAAATTAGACTTCCATAAAATTCTTTCAGGTTTTCAACTTTTTGTTTTGCTTCGAAATAAGCATTGTTTTCTGTATACATATTTTGAGTTTCCATAACTTCTATTTGTTTAGTTAATATTGGTAGTTTGACTTTGAATTCATTTTCTGATTGTTCGATAATCATTTTTTTCTTTGATATTATGGCGTAGCGATCTACTATGTTTTGCAAACCAACGCCTTTTCGATCTTGCAGAACTTCTTTTTTTTGTAAATTATTTTCTATGACTAGAAATCCGTTTTCGATATAAATCTTGATGTGCAATGGTTTTTGTTCTGATACTATATTGTGCTTGACCGTGTTTTCTAACAATAGTTGCAAGGAAAGTGGTACGACTTTAAATTCTGGATTGAGTTCTTGAATCGGAATTTCATAAGTCAAACTATTTTCAAACCTCATTTTCAATAGGTTCATATAGGTTTTTGCAAATGCTAACTCTTCTTCTACCGAAACTAAATCTTTATCTTTTTGCTCCAAAACATAGCGATATACTTTAGATAATGATGTTGTAAAACGTTGTGCATTTTCTGGATTTTCTTCGATTAATGAACTCAAAACATTCAAACTATTAAAAAGAAAATGTGGATCGATTTGATTTTTTAGGCTTTCGTATTTAGCGGAAGCCGTTCCTGCAATTATTTTTTGTTCTTTAACTTTATTTTCGTTGTAGGCTTTGTAAAAATGAATGGCATATAATGATAGTGTAACTATAAAGGCAATTGTGACTGTGAAAATGTAGTTTGATGCTTCTTCATTATCTAAAAAATACTGTATCGTATGTTTTGCATAAATTACTGTTTCAATAAAATGCATCACAAATACCACGAGCAATGACGCTACAAATGACAATCCAAATCCAAGAAAGATTCTTTTTTTCAAAAACCTTTCAGTAAAAACAGCATCTAAATATGCAAAAATTAATGTGTTCAATAAATACAAAGACATGGTGTAACCCGCAGTAAAACAAAAACTTATGAATAAATGTGAATTGATTTTTAATTCTGAACCTAAAATTACATTCAAAATCTGAATCAATAAAAATATTGCTGTTGTTAGTGCTAATGCTCTAGGAAATTCTCTTTGTAGTGTTTTCATTACTATTGAAATTATGATTTGAGTATTAAGTATTAAGATAGAAAAGGTATTCAAAATCTTAATACTTAATACTTTTAATCTTGTTACTTACAACCTTTCAAAGCATTTTCGGCTCTTTGCAATCCCCAATTTGGAGAAAATACAGTTTCTGGTTTAAAAGTAGCAAAAAGTCCGATAGAACGTTCCACTTCTTTACATAAAACTTTTACATCTGCACCTGTCCATTTTGCACCACCTATTCCAAATTCGGCCTTCCCATAAACAACTCGAGGGTTTGTTGGATCAATTGCTTCGGCTTTACCATATAGTTCCATTACAGTTCTAGAATATTTCATTCCATAAGTCATTGGATCATAATTCATCCAAGCGGTATAAATCATAGACTGCATCACTAAAATTTCTGCATTATTTGGTGTTTTTGCCATTTCTAGATCTAATGCTGTTTGTGCTTTAGTTAACAATTGGCTCATTTGTTCTTTATCTTTTGTTTGAAACGCCGCAAAACAATTTACAGTTGCAACATAATAATTTGGTAACCAACTATTTTTTTCAGCCAATGCAATACGTTCAAACATGGCACTTGCCTCTGTGTTCTTACCTTCTTTCCAAAGTCCCATGGCCTTGCCCATTCCTTGCTCGAATTGTCCTTGTGCATTTGCAAATCCGGATACTAATACTACTAATGTTACGATTAAATTTTTCATAATGTTAAGTTTAAATTTGTTATTGAAATTGATTTTTGAAATTGATTTTTGAAATTGATTTTTGAAATTATTATTGTTTTTAAATCTGATGTAAATATATGATGATTGAAACTGTTTTAAAATTGCTTGTGACTGAACTGTCGATTTTTGATACTGAATTGATTATTAATTGATATTGATTACAATTCTTGAGTTATCAGAAATTTTAAATTTCGCTTTCTCGTATTTTGGTGGACCAAATGATCCTTTTTCGTTATTCGATGCCATGTAATCCTCACTAGGAATTCCAAAGAAGTTTTTATCCATAGTTCCGTTTAGATTTTCATCTTGATAAATCGAAACTGCATATTCTCCTTTTTCCAAACCTTCGAAAATTACAATTGCCTTTTTATCTTTAATTTCTGATTGTAATTTTAAAAAAGATTTTTTTAAGAAAGTGCCTTCCGAATTGTAAAGTCCAACTTTCACAACGCCATCGTTGTTTTTAAAATTGGTCATGTCTACCTGTAAATTTACTTTTTGTGCCGATACGATTCCTGTTACTAAAACTGCTAATGTTAAGATTGAATTTTTACTCAAGCGTTGCAGTTTGTTTTCTTTGTTTTTGTGAATCTTCGATTTCATAATTTTTGATTTTAATTTGTTATTGAAATTGATCTTTGAAATTGTTATTATTTTAATTCTGATGTAAATTTATGTTGATATGTTTTGCTTGGAAAATGCTTTTGACCGAAATGTAATTATTTGATACTGAATTGTAATTCTATTGAAATTACCTTTTGAAATTGAAAATCTACAAATTCTTTAACTGATTGTCTTTTTTATCCTTACTAATTGTCCAAAAGAAACCTAAAAAGAAAAATCGACTTGCAACTGGATTTATTTCTTTTCTTTCATAAATTCCCGCACTATTCGGATTTCGAGCATAATCATATCCAAAAACTTGATTAGCACCCAAAACATTGGTCATCGAGAAATATAAAATCTTTTGAGAAGTCAACAAATACGCCCAATTAAAACTTAAATCTTGATAAATTGGTGTTTTCCCGTTCATAAATTTCAATTCGTTTGGGTTGTTGTATGGTCTCCCAGATTGTACACTTGCTGTAAAACCAATTTGCGATTTCCAATCGTTTATCCAGTATTTTGTAACTACCGATAGGTTATGGTTTGCAGCAAAATTTGGTGTCACTTTTTCACGAAAATTTCTGTAATCACGTTCCGTATCAATAAAAGAATACGAAACCCAATATTCTAAATTTTTAATGTTTTTGTTGTCTCGCCAAAACAATTCTAGTCCTTTTGCAAAACCGTTTCCTGAATTATTAAAAACAGAATTAAACTGAGAAGTTGGTGTATTAAATTTTACTAAATCGCGATAATCTTTGTAGTATGCTTCTAAACGCAGGGTTTGTCCGTCTTTGTTGTATTGATAATTCAAAATATAATGCGATGTTTTTTCGTTATCAAATTGATTAGAAAATTTTAAATAGTCTTGTTTTGGTGCTTGTGTAAATTCACCATAAGCCAAAGAAAACTGGCTATTTTTTGCAATTTTATATCCTAATGAAAATCTTGGATTGATAGAAAATTCATCAATAAAATTATTATTTGCAACCCGCAATCCTGCCTTGAAAGCCAATTTTTTAGATAAGAAAACATCGGCTTCAGCATACGTTGCAACAATGTTTTCTTTATATCTATTTCTGAAACTTACATTAAAATTTTCATTGAATCTTGTATTGAAATAATCGGCACCAAAACTCAATTTAAAACGTTCAGAAAACGATTTTCGTAATTTGAATTTCAAATGCGATGTATTTTCATAATTATTGATTTTATTAGCATCGATTCCGATTTTATTTTCGGCATAACCATAACTTAATCCTGCAATCACTTGCCATTTTTCGCCAAAATTTCCTTTATATGATGAATTAAAATATAAATTATTATTGTTCAAAGCAAATCGAACTTTCGGAATTTGATTGATATCTTCTTGATTCAAATCAAGACTTTGCGCATCAAAAGCGGTGTAAACTTTCAACAAACCATTGGCAAATTGATAGCGAAAAACCGACTCGCCCGAAGCCGATTGAAAAGGCTTGTTGAAATCTAAACGCTGCGGAACTAGCAATTGATAGGGTTTTAAATTGATGTATGAAGTATTGAAACTCAACGAAGATTTCTCCCATTTTTTGGTTCTTCCTAATCCTAAACCTACGGTCATAAAAGACATTTCAGTTTTGTCGGCATCGGCTTCGTCTTTAGTTGGAAGTAATAGAACACTCGAAAGTGCATCGCCATATTCCGCGGAATAGCCACCAGTCGAAAAATTCGCACCAGAGAATAAAAATGGAGAAAAACGTCCACGAGCAGGTGTATTATTTGCCGATGCACCATAGGGCTGACCTACTCGCAAACCGTCAACATAAGTTTGAGTTTCTTCCGATTCGCCACCACGAACGAATAAACGACCACTTTCACCAACAGCATTAGTTCCTGGCAAAGTTTGTAAAGCGGAAACAATATTTGCATTTGAACCTGCTGTTGTCACAATATCAAGCGGTTTCAAAACAGAAACTCTTGCTTTTTCGCCTGAATCTAAATTTCCTGCTGAAATGGTTACCGCATCTAAAGTATTGACGCTTTCTTTTAAAATTAAAGTCAAATTTGTAGCATTCGAAACATCTATTACTTTTTTTGTGGTTTCATAAGATAAAAAACTAACCGAAAGTATTTGACTTCCAGTTGCGGTTGTTGAGAAAGTGAAATTCCCGTTTTCGTCAGAACTTGCTCCGTCATAAGTACCTTCTATAAAAATATTGGCAGTTGGAACAGGTTGCTTTTTTTCGTCTACTACTTTTCCAGAAATGGTGGTTTGGGAAAAAGTAGCAATTGATAATAATAAAAATGTGAAGTTTAGTAAGAGTTTCATAGCGATTGATTTTGATGAAGCAAAGTTGCAACATCAACATTCAAATTTAAAAAACTTTTTACTGAAATGTAGATTTTTTGGGATGAACGGTTCTAAATCAATTTTTCCTTTGAGTTTTAAACAAAAAAAACCGATTTAAAAATAAATCGGCTTGGTTAATGTTTTCATTGAATATTAATTCAAAACTATAGTTTCGTCATAAAAAGTAACTTCGCCATCGTTCAAATTATGCATGCCGCCAATAATTCCTAATTCGCCATTAGCAATCATTTCTTTTAAAATTGGACTTCTTTGCATAATTGCCTCTACAGTTTTTTTTACGTTTATGGCTGCTACTTTTTCAACAAAATCAGCATTTCCTGAATTTCGTTCGTCTGTAACAGTTTTTTCATCGTAAACTGCTGGCTGAATTTTACTTAATAATGCTGTTAGATTTCCCATTTCTACGTGATCACAAGCACCTTTGATAGCACCACATTTAGTGTGTCCTAAAACTGCAATTACTTTAGAACCAGCAACTTTACAAGCAAACTCCATACTGCCAAGAATGTCTTCGTTAATTATGTTTCCAGCAATTCGAACGCTAAAAACATCGCCCAAACCTTGGTCGAAAATCAATTCGGCTGATGTTCTAGAATCTATACAACTCAAGATAACGGCAAAAGGATGCTGTCCATCTGATGTTTCATTGGCTTGTTCAAGTAAATTTCTATTGGCTTTTAGATTGTTTACAAACCTTTTGTTGCCCTCTTTTAATATTTCGATTGCCATTTTTGGCGTAATTGCATCTTGTAATTGTTTATTTAGTGTTTTCATTTTAATTTATTTTTAGAAAGGTAAATTATTAAAAATTATGATTTGAAATTGATTTCTGTTAGAATTTTCTAGCGTTTGTGCCATAAATCCTGTTTCTATTTTAATGTTTTTATTGATGCAATAACCCAAACCTGCAAATAATCTGTTTCGGTCGAAAATTGGTTTTTGTTTGTTGATAAAAATTTCGTTGTAACATGAAAAATAGATTGTTTTGGCATCTAATATTTTGTTATTGATTGGAATGTTTATTCCTAAAAAATATCTGAATCGCATTTGAAAATCATCGGGTAAAAATCGTTCTTCAATTCTATAGCGATGTTGCAGAAATAATCTCCCAAAATTTTGTCTTGTTATAAATTGTTGATAGATTCTATGCTCGTTAAAACTTGTTTTTTCATCAGTTGTACCAACATATTTTTGAGTATTTATGAAACCATAACCTAACAAAACATTATTGTTATTTTCTGAAAGATTATATCCAATTCCTGTTCTCAAAAGCAATTGATTGGTATCGCCAATGAAATTGTAGTTTCGATATTGCACTTCGTTGTGCCAATTCCAGTCTTTATTGATTTTCTGATTTCCAAAATAAATGAACCAATTGCCAATATCGGATTTTTGAGAAAATGTAATACTTGAAAAAGAACAGCAAAGTAGAGATAAAACCAATTTTTTCATTAAAAACCCTCTTTGAATTATTTTTTTACTTTTTGTTCTACAAACACATGTTTCGCCTCTTCGCCTGTATTTTCTAAACCATAAGCCTCTTTAAAACCAACTAATTTCACTTTTGTGTTTTCTTCTTTAGATCGAACCTTTTTGAAATCTTTTATCAAATCCAATACATCATGAGCAATATAGACAGTTTCGGTTGCATTTATAATGACTTTTGAATTTTCAGGAATCGAGGATAACGTTGATTTTATAGCCGCTTTATTCAAAAACGAAACTTCTTGAGCCAAATCTATATGAATAACATCACCATCTTGCAACGTTTCTTTTCTGAATTTATAAGCTCTTTGCATGTTTCCTTTCAAAACAAAAATGATACTGATTATCAATCCCAATGCGACACCTTTGAGTAAATCTAAAAATACGACTCCTAACAACGTGGCTATAAAAGGAATGAATTGATAAATTTTATCTTTATCCCAAAAATGTTTTACCGTTTTCGGGTTGGCTAATTTATAACCAATTAAAAGCAAAATTGCTGCCAATGTTGCCAAAGGAATTTTATTTAAAATGGTTGGAATTGACAACGCACTCACTAGTAATAAAACACCATGAATTATTGCTGACATTTTAGATTCGGCACCAGCATTAGCGTTTGCCGATGTTCGAACTACAACCGATGTCATGGGCAATCCTCCAAGTAATGCACTCAACATATTACCTATTCCTTGTGCTTTAAGTTCTACATTTGTATCGGTAAAACGTTTGTGTTTGTCCATTTTATCTGATGCTTCAATACAAAGTAATGTTTCTATCGATGCAACTATTGCAATTGTTGTAGCAACTATCCAAACTTGTTTATTGGTGATACCAGAAAAGTCTGGAAATAGAAAAATGGCTTTGAATTCATCAATAGATTTTGGAATTGGCAACGAAACCAAATGCTCTTTTCTTATGGCTAAACTGCTTCCCGTTGAAATAAAAAATTCATTAATTAACACTCCAACTATTACTGCAACAAGTGCTGCTGGAATTAATTTAAGATTTTTTAGAAAAGGAACCTTATTCCAAATAATGATTATCAATAATGACACAATCGTAATTATAATAGCTCCAAATTGTACATTGTTTAAAACCGAAAATAATTCTGAAAATGTGTTTTGACCATCGTTTTGTAAGAAAGTCAAATCACCTTCATAATCTTTATCATAACCAACTGCATGTGGAATTTGTTTAGTAAAAATGATTACACCAATTCCGGCCAACATTCCTTCAATTACATTATTAGGGAAATAACTCGAAATTGAACCTGCTTTGATAAAACCAAGAATAACTTGCATGATTCCAGCTATTAAAACGGCTAAGAGAAACAATTGAAAACTACCCAAACTTGTTATTGCGCCTAACACAATTGCTGTTAAACCAGCCGCTGGGCCTGAAACACTTAGGTGAGATTTACTCAGAAATCCGACCACTATTCCACCCACAACACCAGAAATTATTCCTGCAAACAAGGGCGCACCACTTGCAAGTGCAATACCTAAACACAATGGCAAAGCCACTAAAAAAACCACTAATCCGGATGCGAAATCTGAATTGAGGTTAGCGAAAATATTTGTTTTTTTTGACATTTTTTAAATTTAAAACATTAAGGTTTTCGGGCATGAAGCCTAAATTGAATTACTTGAATATTTTAAACTTGTTTTGGAGGAAGAATTTTGATTTTTGTGGAAACGTTGTATTCAGAAATTAAATAAAAAGTACCAATTTTTGTGAATCCATTATTAGATAAAAAAGTAAAATCAAAATTTTTACTTTTAATAAAATCTATTTTTATTTCTTTGGTTTCTTTATTTTCTTTTGAATTTTCTTCTTCTTCGTCTTGGTTCGTAACACCAACATTTACATTAATAGAATTTTCAACCAAGTTGACAACACTTGCTGAAAATTGGTTAATCATAAATAAAATTAATAATATATATAAATTTTTTTTCACGTTGTAAAAATATTAAAATATTAGGAATTGTGACTATCATTTTAACATTTTTTTAAATTTCGAAGCATTCAAAAATCTTATTAACAAATCGTAATTTGTAATTCGTTGTTCCTAATTTATATTTTATCTTTGCCATTCTTTAAAATTTTATAAAATGGTTTACAAATTTAGAGTAATTCTCGATTCTGAAGAAGATATTTTCCGAGATATTGCTATTCTCGAAGACGATACTTTAGAAGATTTTCACAATGCTATTTTCAATTCATTTGGATTTGATGGATTAGAAGTTGCCTCGTTTTATACTTGTGATGATACTTGGAATCAAGAAGATGAAATTCCAATGTTTGATTCTGGCGATACACTTGGTGAAATGAAAATCATGTCGGATTATCAACTTTCGGATATTCTTGACCAAGAAAACACGAAGATTATATATGTTTATGATTTTATAAACATGTGGACTTTTCTAGTTGAACTTGCTGCTGTTGAGGAAATTTCTGTTGGAGCGATGTATCCAGAAACTATATTTTCACATGGTGAAATGCCTTTAGAGTCTGGTGAGAAAATGTTCGAAGCCGATATGGAACAAGAAAACTATAACGAATTTGAGGACGATCTCGATGATGATGATCTTGATATGTTCGAAAGTGGTGATAGTTATGAGGATTTTGGCTTTGAGGAGAATTGGAATTAAAAAACAGAAAAAAGAGAATAGACCCAAGATTTTAGACTTTTAATAAGTCTTTATCCTTCATTCTTAATTCTAAAAACAAAACTTAAATGATAAACCTATTCAATACCCACATAGAAAGCCTTTCAATTCATAGAGTTGGAAATAAAAGTCGAAACGAGGCGCTGTTTTTATCTGAACAAACATTCAATTTGAATGATGAAATTGTTCCATTGATGAAAGAATTTTTCTTGAAACCCTTTCGGGAAAAAGAAGAAAACTATTTTCAATTTGCGCACGAAGTCGATTTAGATTATAATGAAATGTACAAATTTGCTTCAGAAATTTTTGATGATCCTACTAAGGTTCATGAAATTTCTAAAAAAATTACAACGCATTTGTTCGAACAATCCAATCATCCACACATTAAAAATGGTGAAGTTTATGTGACTTATCTAACAAACTTAAATATTGACAATGTTAAAGTTGATGCTATTGGGATTTTTAAAAGTGAAATTCAATCGGATTTTTTACAATTCGAAGAAAAAACTTCGCATCTAGAAATGATACTTCAACAAGGCGTAAGTTTAAATAAATTAGACAAAGGTTGTATCATTTTTAATTATAAAAAAGAAGAAGGTTACAAGATTTTAAGCGTTGATTCTAATCGTTATGATGCACGTTATTGGCTAGAACATTTCCTTTCTGTAGATGCTTTTGAGGATGAAAATTTTATTACCAAAAAATACTTGAAATTTTGTCAAGGTTTTGCGAAAGATGTCGTTTTTCCTGCCGAAGATAAAAAGGAAGAAGTGATGTTTATGAACCGTTCGGTAAATTATTTTGCCAAAAACGATGAGTTCGAGGAAACTAATTTCATGAATGAAGTTATTGATAATCCCGATTTGATTTCGGAATTTAAAAACTACAAAGTTGATAAAGGCGAAAAATATTCCATTGAGGATATTACTACTTTTCCAATTGCCAATGCAGCAGTTTCTGATGCTCGAAAGTCCATCAAAAACGTGATTAATTTGGACACTCACATTCAAATAAAAATGGATTTTATAAATCCGGAAAGTGCCGAAAAATATGTAGAAAAAGGTTGGGACGAAGAAAAACAAATGTATTACTATTTGGTTTATTTCAATAAAGAAGAGAAATCATAAATAAATCTAATTTACTGATTATAAATTTTGCCAGTAATTCACAAATTGATTAAAAATTTGTGAATTAGTGGCAAAATTTTTTGTTCCATGTAACAAATTCAAAATAAAATCGTCCTATAAAAAACTAAACAATTCTATTTTGGAAACCATTCTCTCAATAAAAAACCTACATAAAAAATATGGCAGAGTTCACGCCGTTAATAACGTTTCACTCGAAATACAAAAAGGCAATGTCTATGGTATTCTTGGTCCAAACGGATCTGGAAAATCAACAACTTTGGGCATTGTTCTAAACGTTGTCAATAAAACTTCTGGAGCATATTCTTGGTTTGACGGAAAAATGGAAACTCATGCGGCTCTTAAAAAAGTAGGTGCCATCATTGAACGTCCCAATTTTTATCCCTACATGACCGCAAGAGAAAACTTGGAATTGGTTTGTAAAATAAAAAATATAAATTACTCGAAAGTAATCGAAAAACTAACTCTTGTTGGTCTCAATGATAGAATAGATAGCATTTTTAGTACTTTTTCGCTGGGAATGAAACAGCGTTTGGCTATTGCTTCTGCCCTACTTAATGATCCCGAAATTTTAATCTTGGATGAACCCACAAATGGTCTAGATCCGCAAGGAATTCATCAAATTAGAGATATTATTAGGCTCATTGCATCTCAAGGAACAACTATTTTATTAGCGTCACATTTGTTAGATGAAGTTGAAAAGGTTTGTTCTCACGTTTTGGTTTTGAGAAAAGGAGAAATATTATATTCTGGAACCGTGCATGGCATGTCTAATAACGAGGATTTCTTCGAATTAAATGCAAATGACACACTTCTTTTGAAATCGGTTTTACAAAAACATAAATCAGTTGAAAAAGTTGAGGAAGAAAACGGAAAAATTCTTTTTTATGTAAAAAATACTCTGGCATCTGATGAATTGAATCGATATTTATTTGAAAACAACATAGTTCTGACTCATTTAGTAAAAAGAAAGCACAGCCTGGAGGAGCAATTTTTAGAACTGACCTCAAAATAGTATTCAGCCGCAGTTTTCAGTTTACAAGAAACCTAAATTTCAAATTCTAATCCCAAATCAAAAAATGAAAAGATTACTCTCTATAGAACTTCAAAAAATCTGGAAAAATAAAGCCAGTAGAGTATTAACAATTACCTATTTTATTCTATTATCTTTTATAGCATTAATTGCATCCATAAAATTTGATTTAGGTCCATTTCATATTGACCCAGCAGAAAACGGAATTTTTAATTTTCCATATATTTGGCATTTTAATACTTATGTAGCAGATTACATTAGTTTCTTTTTGGCAATTGTAATTGTTTCCATGATGGCAAACGAATATAGTTACGGCACTTTAAAACAAAATTTAATTGACGGAATGAGTAAAAAAGAATTTATTCTTTCTAAATTTCTAACCGTTTTTCTGTTTGCTTTTTGCGCCACATTTTTTGTATTTGTAATGAGTTTGATTCTTGGATTTCGATTTTCATCCTATACTCAAATAGACATTGTTTTTTCTGATATTGAATATCTTTTGGCGTTTTTTGTAAAACTTCTTGGGTTCTTTTCTTTTTGCTTGTTTCTTGGTATTTTAGTAAAACGATCTGCTTTCGCTCTTGGTTTTTTATTAGTTTGGTCTATTTTTGAAAAAATAGTATATGGCATTTTAAAATTTGAGATTTTTAATGAAGGTAAAAACGAACATTCAGTTGTTGACTCCATCTTTCAATTTATGCCTTTAGAATCATTTGGGAATCTGTTAATTGAACCCTATTCTAGACTTTCAATCATAAAAAAAGTGGGTTCTCAAATTGGTATAAATGCAGAAAAAGACTATTCTGTTCATTTAACATCTGTTGCAATTGTGCTGGTTTGGACAACAATATTTATGGTATTATCGTATAAATTGTTAAAAAGAAGAGATTTATAAGAGTTTAGCCTTTTTTTATGTAAAAACCTAAAATCGAATTTCAATATAGTTTTTTTTGATTTTTTATTTTATTTTTACAAAATGAAAAAAATTAAACTATCATTACTGTTCATTTTTGTTGCAACTACTCTAACGTTTGCTCAATTTAGTAAAACACACTATTTACCACCAGTTTGTGGCTCAGTAAATCAAACGGCGAATGAACAATATATCTACATTTCAACACCAAGTTTAACTCCAATTGGTTTTAAAATTATTCGACTAGGAGGAACTGTTGTAACAGGAACTGTTTCTCGAAATACACCATATGTGCATGATGCTAATGCAGATGGACAATTTAGAGTTGAAGAAGGTAACACCAGTTCTGTGATGAATAATCGAGGTTATGTTGTCGAGGCAGATGATGTTGTGTATGTTACGATGAGGACAATCGCTGGAAATAACAACCAAGCAGGTCAAATTTTATCAAAAGGATTAGCCGCTTTAGGGACGAGTTTTAGGATAGGTACTTTTACAAATTTACAAGCACCAGCATTTACAGCAACAAATTCTGTTATTTTATCTTTCGTATCGATTCTAGCAACAGAAAACAATACTCTAGTTAATTTCAATAATATAAAAACTGGTACTGTAATAATTAATAATGCTGCTGCAGGAAACACGCCAGCAGCAGTAACTCTTAATGCTGGAGAGAGTTATGTACTTGCCATACGAGGCGATGCTAGTTCACCTGCGGCAAATCGTGATGGTTTGATAGGTTCACAAGTAACTTCAAATAAACCTATTGCTGTCAATTGTGGTTCCTATTGTGGATCAAATGGTGATTTGAATGGAATAGATATTGGAATGGATCAAATTGTTTCTGCAGAAAGAACAGGAACTAAATATGTTTTTGTAAAAGGTGACGGTCAAAACCCGATTGAAAAAGTATTGATTGTTGCAGATCAAAATAATACTCAAGTTTTTTTAAACGGAAGTGCAACACCAAACACTACATTAAATGCTGGGCAATATGTCACTTATAATGGTGCAACTTTTGGACCTCAAGGTAATTTATTTATTGAAACTTCTCAAAAAGTATTTGCATATCAAGGAATTGGTGGATTTCAATTTGGATCTAACGCCAATCAAGAATTATTTTTTGTTCCACCGCTAAATTGTGAAACACCAAGAAGAATTGACAATGTACCTTTTATCGATCAAATTGGTGGAGTTAACTTTCCTGGTCGTGTTACTTTAGCAACTAAAGTAGGTTCTTCCTTGAATTTTGTTATAAACGGAACTGCGTACACGCAAGCATTGTTGCCTGCAACTGTTACAGTATCTGGTCCTTTTGCAATTATTGGTAATACTGATTATGTAACTTATTCTGTTACTGGTTTATCTGGTAACATTAGCGTAGAATCTACCACCGAACTATATCTTGCTGCTTTTGGAACAAACAACAATGCAACTTTTGGAGGATACTATTCTGGATTTACTTTCAAACCCGAAATTACCTTGGGACAAGTTGTAATTGGAACTTCTAGTTGTATTCCAAACGTGAAACTAAAAGTGAGTGCTGTAACTTCCTTTAATGTTTTTCAATGGTTTTTTAATGGAAACCCAATTATTGGAGCAACTAATAACGAATATACGCCAACAGCACCAGGCAACTATTATGTTTCTGCTGCCATATTAAATTGTGGAACTCCTTTAATTTCTGATAACATTCCAGTTAGTGAATGTCCAACAAATTTAGATGGAGATTTAGCCAATGACAATGTTGATCTAGATAATGATAACGACGGAATCAAAAACTGTGAAGAATCTTACGGAAATATAAATCCAAATTTATCGAACCCACTGGTTGGAACAATCTCTACTGGAACATATTCTAATTCGTTTACAGGAACCATCACAACTGGAGGAGTAGGAATTCCTGTGGCAATCCCGTTTGTTGGAAATGCAGCAGGTGGTTTTGTTACTGAAATACCATCGGGAATTGGCAGTTTTGTCAAATATCAAATGAATTTTACAAACCCTGTTTCTTTGTCAATGCAATATGTACCCGCAACAGCCAGTCCAACTGACTTGATTGACGCAACGGAGGAATTTGTTGTAAACTCCCCGATCAACAAAACTATCACGGTCTTGAATCCTACCAATCAATTACTAATAGATACTAATTTTGATGGAATTTACGAAAGTAATGTCACTCAATTTTCAGGGTTTGAAATCAGATTTAGAATCAATGGAAATGTGCCAATTGCAGCAGGAACAGGAACTTTTAGTTTTAGAACCTACTTGTCAACATCAATTTCTTTAATGCATAGAAACCTATCTAATACACTTGGAAACAAAGCAAGTTTTATTTTTTCTGCAACATGTGTCCCAAAAGATTCAGATTTAGATGGGATTCCTGATCAATTGGATTTAGATTCAGATAATGATGGAATTTTAGATAATACCGAATACATGAGTCAGGTTTTTATCCCACGATCAAACTTAGATGTTAATGCAAATGGTGTTGATGATGCCTATGATGCTGCTATAGTAATCTCTGATTTTGATGGAGATAATGTACCCGATTATTTGGATTTAGATTCTGATAATGATGGAATTTATGATGTTTTCGAATCGGGTTCTGGAGCATTAGACGCTGATTTGAATGGAATAGTTGACGGATTACCCGCAAGTTTTGGTACTAACGGTTTGTCAAATTCTTTAGAAACAGCCATAGATAATGGAATTATTAATTACACTTTAGCCAATTCAGATGCAACGGGTTTGAATAATTATGTTGATTTAGATTCTGACAACGATGGTTGTTTTGATGTCACTGATGCTGGTTTTACAGATGCAAACAACGATAATTTAATTGGAGATGTAACACCAATAATCAATCCTGTTAATGGTTTGGTAACTAATGCTACTAACGGATATACTGTTCCTAATCCAAATTATACTATTGTCGCGCCAATTGCAATCACAACAAACCCAATTAGTGTTGTTGCTTGTGAACTTCAAAATGCGACTTTTACAGTTGTTCCAGATGCTACAACTCCAATTAATGGGTATCAATGGCAAGTGTCAACAAATGGTGGAACCACTTGGACAAATTTAACAAATGCTGCACCTTATTCAGGAGTAACTACTGCTAATTTATTGATTACAAGCGCTCCAACAACTCTAAATAATAATCGATATAGGGTATTTTTGAGTAGAAACGGAAATTCTTGTGGATTAAATTCAAATGCTTTACTCCCAGCAATTTTAACTATAAACGCTTTACCAGTTGTAGTTCCCATTACAATTATTCAATGTGATGATGATATTGATGGAGTTTCAGATGTAAACCTAACGGTCAAAAATAATGTAATTTCAACCAATTTTGCTCTTGAAACGTTCACATATTTTAGAACATTTGTTGGAGCAGATACAAATTCAAACGATCCACTAGTTAAAATTACAAATCCAACGGCATACAATACTGCAAACACAACGGTTTGGGCTAGAGTTACTAATGCAAACGGGTGTTACCGAGTGGTACAAATAACAGTCATTGTTTCGGCAACAAATATAAATCCTGCTACTTTTCAACGCAATTTCACGGTTTGTGATGATTTTATTCCATCAATAAGTACTGATACAGATGGTTTTGCAGAATTTAATTTTAGTTCTGTTACTGCTGATATTTTAGCACTATTGCCAACTCCAACTTCTTTATATACAATTAAATACTATAAAAACGGAGCAGATGCTTTAGCAGAAATCAATGAAATTACAAACATTGCAAGTTACAGGAATGTCGTTTTAAACATTCAAAATGTTTGGGCACGAGTAGATAGTAATGTAAATAATGCTTGTTTTGGTGTTGGACCATTCATTAAGTTGACTGTTGAAGCATTACCAATTGCAAATCCAATTGCGAACACCGTTTATAGACAATGTGACGAAGCAGCAAGTCCAGATGGAATATTTACTTTCAATACCGCAACTTTAGAGTCTACAATTCTTGGAGTTCAAACAAACAAAACAGTGACGTATTTTAACGCTGCAAATTTGCCTTTGACCGATTCAAATGGTGTTTTGATAACAAGTCCTTTTCCTGCTACGTTTTCATCAACATCACAAACAATAAGAGTTCGTGTAACAAACAATGTTACAGCAACTAATAGTGGAATACCTTGTTTTGATGAAACTTCAATAACATTTACTGTTGACTCAAGACCAGTAGCAAATCCCGTTGTGATTCCATATTCTTGTGATGATCTTGCTTCTGGAAGTGATGTTGATGGAAAAAGTTCTTTTATAACCACAGGTTTTCAAAACACAATTCTTGGCACTCAAACTGGTGTTACTATTTTGTACACTTTTGCTAATGGAACAACAGCAACGTCACTACCCGATCCGTTTGTAACTGAAAGTCAAATAGTAACAGTAACCGTTACAAATCCTACAAATACTGCTTGTACAGGAACTACTACACTAAATTTTATTGTAAAACCATTACCTAAAATCAATTTGTTAGGAAATGAAATTGTATGTATCAATTTACCTTCAAATTTAGTAACTCTCAATGGAGGCATTATTGATGGAACTTCTCCAACACTTTATACCTATGTTTGGAAAAAAGATGGAGTACTACTCCCAAATACAACGTATGCAATTGGGGTTAATACCGCAGGAGTTTACACTGTCGAAGTGGCAACATTAGTTCCGTTTGCATGTTCGAGAACCAGAACTATTACTGTTATTGCCTCAGATATTGCCACACTTTTGAACCCAACAATTGTTGATTTAACAGACACAAACACTGTTTTAGTGAATGTTACAGGTGCAGGAAATTATGAATATAGTTTAGATTTAATTGATGGTCCATTTCAAGATTCGAACTTCTTCGATAATGTTTCTCTTGGTTCGCATATTGTTTATATCAACGATAAAAACGGTTGTGGAAAAGTATCACAAAATATAATTGTAATTGGTGCTCCAAGATTTTTCACACCAAACGGAGATGGATTCAATGATACTTGGAATGTTATTGGAGTAAATACACCAAAAAACTCAAATTCATTGATTTTTATTTTTGATCGATTCGGAAAACTTCTCAAGCAAATTAGTCCAAATGGACAAGGTTGGGACGGAACTTTTAATGGTCAACTATTGCCTGCTGATGATTATTGGTATACATTAGATCTTCAAGAAGGTCGAAGTGCAAAAGGACATTTTGCTTTAAAAAGATAAAGATTATACTAAAATATCAAACCCCAATTCAATTATTGATTTGGGGTTTCTTGATTACGTTCAAAAATATTATGAACACAAACTTTATTTTCTTATTTCGATTTTCTATCATTAAAACTAAATTGAACATACATAATACAAACTAATAATGTGGAACTAGTTTAATGATAATTTTAATTTATCAACAAAAATTTTAAATAAATACCTACGTCAATAATAATCTTTAAAACTTTGTCAAAAAACATTCTTTATGTTTCTATAATTTCTTAAAGTCTAAAAAGGCACATCACTATCGTCGTCGCTATTTATATTACTTCCAAAAGCCTCGTTTGCAGTAGGCAGGTTTTTTGTTTGAAATGGATTATCGTCGTGAGCCAAATTCATTGTTGAAGGCAAATAATCATCGTTCGCGTTATAATCCTCAAGATTATCGAATTTTCCTAGATTACCAATAAACTTCAGACGAATATTCTCTAAAGAACCATTTCGATGTTTTGCAATAATAAATTCTGCTTGTCCCGCAGTTGGTGATTGCTCGTCATCATCCCATTCATCGATTTTATAGTATTCTGGACGATAAATAAACGAAACAATATCAGCATCTTGCTCGATTGCACCCGATTCACGAAGATCTGACAATAAGGGTCTTTTGCTTGAACCACGAGTTTCTACCGCACGTGATAATTGTGAAAGTGCAATTACCGGAACAGCCAATTCTTTTGCTAATGCTTTTAAATTTCTAGAAATAGTTGATATTTCTTGTTCTCGATTTCCTACTCCTTTTCCAGAACTTCCTCCTGCAGTCATCAATTGCAAATAATCAACTATAATCAACTTTATTCCATGTTGTGAGGACAAACGCCTTGCTTTTGCACGTAAATCAAAAATAGAAAGCGATGGAGTATCGTCAATAAACAAAGGTGCTTTCTCGAGATTTTTTACTTTTATAGAAAGTTGCTCCCATTCGTGTTTTTCTAATTTTCCTGTTCTTAGTTTTTCTGATGACAAACCTGTTTCAGAGGAAATTAAACGTGTTATTAATTGAACCGAAGACATTTCTAACGAAAAAAGGGCCACTGGATGACCAAAGTCTATGGCAACATTTCGAGCCATGGAAAGTACGAAAGCAGTTTTCCCCATCCCCGGCCGAGCCGCAATAATCACTAAATCAGATGGTTGCCAACCCGATGTTATTTTATCTAATTTCTCGAAACCTGTTGCAACTCCACTTAAACCTTCTTGCTTTGCAATTTCTTCAATGCGTTTTTTGGCTTGTAAAACTAAACTTTGTGCTGTTTCTGAACTTCGCTTGATGTTTCCTTGAGTTACTTCATAGAGTTTCGATTCGGCTTTGTCTAGTAAATCAAAAACATCGGTGGTTTCATCGTAGGACTCTTCTATAATTTCAGATGATATTCGAATTAAACTGCGCTGAATGTATTTTTGAAGGATAATTCGGGAATGAAACTCGATGTGTGCAGATGAGGAAATTTTTTGAGTTAATTGAATCAAATAGAAATCACCACCAGATATATCCAGTTTTGCATTTTTTTTGAGTTGAGCCGAGACGGTCAATAAATCTATAGGTTGTGAATCTGTGAAGAGTTGAAAGATGGCTTCGAATATATTTTTGTGGGCGTCTTTGTAAAACGCATCGGGTTGGAGCATGTCAATTACTTCCTCAACTCCTTTTTTATCAATCATCATGGCTCCCAAAACTGCTTCTTCAAGATCCATTACTTGTGGCGGAAGTTTCCCTTTTTCGAGATTTATGATGGTTGTTTTTTCTATTCTTTGAGGTTTTATGTCTTTGAAATTTTCCATGTTGCGAATATAATTCTAAAATAAAAAATATAGAATTTTAGTTGTAATGTGTTTTTGTTTATAAATTTTTATTTCTGTTAACAACCAAAAAAAAATCCGTTTCGCTAACAAATACGAAACGGATTTTAGTTATTAATCTAGGAATTATTCTTTGAATTCTCCCATTTTACTGTATTTGTCCATTCGTTGTGCTACTAACTCTGTTGTTGATAAGTCTTTGAGTTCTGCATATCCTTTTAAAATATATTTCTCTACTGATTTGAATGCTGTTTCTCTGTCATAATGTGCTCCACCAAGTGGTTCTGGGATAATATCATCGACTAATTTTTGTTTTTTCATGTCAGCAGAAGTCAGTTTCAAGGCTTCGGCAGCAATTTCTTTATACTCCCAACTTTTCCAAAGTATTGAGGAACAAGATTCTGGTGAAATTACTGAATACCATGTGTTTTCCATCATGTATACTTTGTCGCCTACTCCAATTCCTAGTGCACCTCCTGATGCTCCTTCTCCAACGATAACGGTTATTATTGGTGTTTTTAAACGAATCATTTCAAAAATATTTCTTGCTATTGCCTCGCCTTGTCCTCGTTCTTCTGCCTCTAGTCCCGGATAGGCTCCTGGGGTATCTACTAATGTCAGAACTGGTATCCCAAATTTTTCTGCCATTTTCATGAGTCGCAATGCTTTTCGATATCCTTCGGGATTTGCCATTCCAAAGTTGCGATATTGTCTTGTTTTTGTGTTGAAGCCTTTTTGTTGTCCAACGATCATAAAGGATTGTCCACCAATTTTGCCTAATCCACCAATCATTGCTTTGTCATCTTTGAAACCTCTGTCTCCAAACAATTCAAGAAATGTATCGCCACACAATGCTTTTACATGATCCATTGTGTAGGGCCTACTTGGATGACGCGATAGTTGAACTCGTTGCCAGGCAGTTAGATTTCCGTAGATTTCTTTTTTGGTTTCAATGAGTCTTTTATTGATTTGTTTGCAGGTATTGGTTACGTCAACATCTGATTCTTCGCCAATTACTTGACATTTATCGAGTTGATCTATGAGCTCTTTTACGGGTTGTTCGAAGTCTAGAAATTCCATATATGGGGAATGTTTTTGATTTGATTTGAAATACAAATATAGTTTTAAATTTAAAAACGAAAAAGGTTTTAAGAAAAAAGTATGCTGATTTTATTGATTTTGGCTCTAGCCCAAATTGTAATGGAAATCCTTTTTTGAGAAAATCTATTTTTTCTTGAATTTAAAAAACGACTATAGGGAGTTCTTTTAAATTATTAGAAAAAAAGATTTTGGACAAAAAGATTGCAATGGAAAGTTGGAAATGGCTTCTGAAAATTATTTCTTGAAATTTTTTACAAATCCATTTAAAATAAC
Source organism: Bacteroidota bacterium (assembly GCA_031431275.1). Taxonomy (GTDB): domain Bacteria; phylum Bacteroidota; class Bacteroidia; order Flavobacteriales; family Flavobacteriaceae; genus Flavobacterium. The sequence goes on along the minus strand of JANPDC010000144.1, from coordinate 1,810 downwards.
TGTTATTAAAATGATTATGGAACCGATGTAGAACGATGAACTCATTTTTTCGGTTCCTCCGATGATAAAATAGGCTAGGAAAATTCCATAAACAGGTTCGAGATTTGTGGTTAGCATGACTGTATATGGTGATAATTTTTTCATTACGTTGACTGAGGCTGTGAAAGCATATGCAGTGCAAATTGATGAGAGTATTAGAGTTAAAATCCAATCATTTGCAGAAACTTGAAAAAATTTTGCTGTGAATTTTCCTTCGAATAAAAGATATATGGTTACGAAAATAAATCCTGCAAAAAATTCATAGAGTGCTATGACTGTGGAATCGTGTTTGAGGATTAGTTTTCCGTTTAGGAGTGTGAAGACTACACCTACGAATATGGAAAAAAGGGCGCATAAAATTCCATTGAGATATTGAATTTCGACTTGCATGATGATGAAAAGTCCTGCAATGATGATGAGTCCAAAAAAGACTTCGTACCAAAGCATTTTGCGTTTATAAAATAATGGTTCTAGTAAAGATGCCATAAATGCTCCACCTGAAAACATGGCTAGTGTGATGGAAACATTTGAAATATTGATGGCTTTGAAAAAAAATATCCAATGAATGGCTATGAGAAAACCGACTAAAACTAGATTGATAATTTCTTTTACTGGCAAAAGAATTGATTTTCTTTTATATAACAAAAATGCTAACAAAAAAAATCCTGCAAGGAGCATCCTGTACCATACTAATGACGCTTCTTTGATTGAAATCAAGGCTCCGAGCACGGCGGTGAAACCCCAAATGAATACGATGAAGTGAAGTTGAAGATGACTCTTGATGTTATTTTCGGGCATTTTTGAGTAGAAATAATGCTAGAATTCCAAAAACTATATTTGGAATCCAAACAGCGATTATTGGTGGCATTTCTGATTTTTCTGCTAGAACTCCAAAAATTTTATCGAAAAACACAAATCCAAATCCAAGAAGTATTCCTATTGTAAGATTCATTCCCATTCCACCTCTTCGTTTGATCGAGGATACTGCAACTGCAATGATTGTGAGTATGAATGCTGAAATGGGCACGCTATATTTTTTGTAGAGCACTACCAAATAAATGTTTATGTTTCCATTTCCACGAGCTGTTTCTTTTTCAATAAATTTATTTAGCGCACCAAAAGAAAGGGTTTCTGCCATGTAAACTGTTGGGGTTAAATCATCGAGATCAAAATTGAAAACGGTATCCTTTTTTGGCATTGATTCTAATTTGTCATCCAGCAACCCTACTTTTCTTTTTGAATAATCAAATAATGAAAATGTTTTTTCTTTTTCATTGAATTTTATTCGACTTGCTGTTATTTTGTAATTTAGAGTTTTGTCTTTGTTGAATTTTTCAAGCGAAAAATTAAAGGCCATTTTTGAAACTACGTTAAAATTTGAGACATATATATAGGTATCTTGATCTAACTGACGGTAAATGTCATTTGTTTCTCGCATTTCGGTTTGACCATTCCCAATTAAATAGGTATACCGAAAATTATTATATTCTTCATTTGCTTTTGGTGCTAAAAAAAATCCAACTAATAATGCACCAGTTGAGATTATTGATGCCCCAATAATATATGGCCTTAAAAATCGTGTAAATGAAATTCCTGAACTCAACATGGCTATTATTTCGGTTTTATTTGCCAATTTTGAGGTGAACCAAATAATGGATAGAAATAAAAATATCGGAAACAAAAAACTTGCAAAATGTATGATGAAATAGAAATAATATTTTCCAATTGCTGCGATTGGAACTTTATTCTCAATCATTTTATTTACTTTTTC
>JANPDC010000143.1:0-6668 GCA_031431275.1 Bacteroidota bacterium | reverse complement strand
AGTTGCCACAACATACACTTTCAAACAAGATTATTATTGGATGATGGGAGACAACCGTCACAACTCACTCGATGCCAGATATTGGGGATTCACGCCAGAAGATCACGTGGTTGGAAAACCAGTTTTCATTTGGTTGAGTTTGGATCCAAACGAAAGAGGATTTAAAAAAATTCGTTGGAGCAGAATGTTCACAACCGTTAGTGGCGATGGCGAACCACAATCGTATTTTCAATATTTCTTGATTTTATTGACCTTGTATTTTGTTGGAGAATTTTTCTGGAAAAAAAGAAAAGCGAATAAAGTTTAAGATTTAGGTTAAGATTGAGGTTTAGGTTGATTCAAACCTTCTTTTTAACCTCATTCTTAACCTAAATCTCATTCTTAACCTCAATCTTTACAAAATGAAAATCCTTCTTTATCCAACCTATTTTCCATCGATTAGTAACTATGTTGCCATGGTTCAATTTGATGGAGTTGTGTTTGAAACCGAAGATAATTTTCAGAAGCAAACCAACAGAAATCGTTGTTATATTTATAGCCCAAACGGAATTCAACTTTTGAATATTCCCGTTAAACATAGCATAGAGCAAAGTCAAAAAACAAAAGAAGTTCGAATAGAAAATAATTTTGATTGGCAAAAACAACATTTCAAATCATTAGAAGCAGCCTACAGAACTTCTCCATTTTTTGAGTTTTTCGAAGATGCTATCCAACCCATTTTTTCAAAAAAACATACTTTTTTGATGGATTTGAATTTTGAAACCATGGAAGTTGTTTCAAAATGTTTGGGGACAAAATTCGAATTCGAAAAAACAATCGAATATTTCCATGAAGTTTCTGATTTGAAGGATTGTAGAAACTTAGCAAACGGCAAAAAAGACCGTTCCACATTCGAAAACTATACTCAAGTTTTTGATGACAAACATGGTTTTTTGAATAATTTGAGCGTTTTAGATCTCATTTTCAACGAAGGAAGATATGCTTTGGATTATTTGAGGAATCAGAATTTGTGATCAATTTTAGTGTGAGTAAATTTTATGGTTTAATTATCCATTGATATGAATTCTAAAAACTACTCTCAAACTCACATTGTTTTTTAAGAAAACATTTTTTGTAGATAGAAGTTCAAACATAAATCAATATATTTGAGTAATGAAGTTGATGATTAAAAAAAGTGCAACTGTTTGTGCTGCGAGTATTTTTGAGTTAGCCGACATTTTCAATGAAAACATTAAGATGAAGAAAATATTAAGTACAATATTATTATCAGCAATTACTGTAAATAGTTATTCACAGAAAAACGAAAAAAATTTTCATGGAAAATATTGGAACGAAATTAAATGTAAATGCCCTGATAGTTATGGAATGAATGAGGTTTCTGGATTAATACATGTTAAAAATCAATTTTATAAAAATGAAAAGGGTCATTTGTATATCAAAACTCTTTCGGCTGGACATCCCTCAGAAGATGGCAAAGATGAAAAAGGAACCGAATATTTTAGTAGTTCTATTTCCCAAGAAATTGATGTAAAAACATTCAAAGGATTTGATGATAGTGGATGGACTTACGCACAAGACAAAAACAATATTTATTATGTTAAGTCAGATATTATTGGAGACCACATTTGGTTAATGAAAAATGCTGATGTAAAAAACTTTAAACTTTTAAATACAATTTCTGATTTATTCGCAATGGATAAAAAACATATATATCATAACGACGAAATATTAGTTGGGTTTGATCCTAACAAAACTAAATTTAAAAGAAATAAAAAAGGGATAATAATAGAATTAGTTCAAGGGAAATTGAAATATAAAATATAAAAAAGCAATCACTCAACAAAGAACTATGGATATGCAAATAAAAAATTCCTAGTCTTGAGTTGGAAACAAAATTTAGTTTTTTGTGGTCAATCTGAGTGGTATATTTAGTTTACAAAATATACACTTGTCAAAATTCAGGAAACTTTGTTCGATATTTTCTGACAAGAGCATAAAAAGAAGACAGCATTATATCAAAAATATTAAATTTAGATTCAACCATTGCTGAAAAATTAAAGAAAATCCATGAAAATAATTAAATCAGAAACAAAAATTGAAATTTATGTTCCACCAAATAAAGAATGGAAAAATAATTTTGTGTTTATTAGCGCAGGTTTGATTTTAATTCCATTTTTATTATTCTCAGTCTATATATTTTTAAAATCTATAATAAATTGGAATTTTAATGCCATAACTTATGAAAATCTCTTCGCTATATTGGGAATGTTTTTAATTTTAAACTATTCACTTTGGATTTTGATAGGTAAAGAAAAAGTAGTATTTAATGAAAATATAATGAAATTTACAATATCAAATGGAATTTTTAGAGTAAACAAGAATGTAGAAATTAATCAAATTAAAAATTTAACAACTGCTAATAAAGTATACAATTCCAATTTTCCTTTTGTAAAAGATTCTGGAAGAATAAAATTTGAATACAAAGGAAAATCTTTCAGTATATTAAGAGGTTTAAAGAGTCATGAAATAACAGAAGTTGCTGAAATTTTTAAAGAAAAACTTAATAAAAAAAACACCGCACAAAAGTAGTTTGGCTTAATTACTTTGCGTGTTTGCAATTCATGGTTAGGGTTTCTACCAAAACAAACCAATATCCAAATGATAAAACTTGAAAAATTTACTGAAATAGATTTCGAAAGATTGATTCATTGGATTGAAAATGAAGAAATTTTAGTACAATTTTCTGGGCCTATTTTTAAATTTCCATTAACTAAAGCACAACTAAACGAATATTTATATTCTGAAAACGTAGTTGCTTTCAAAGTCATCAATGAAGAAACAAACGAAATAATTGGTCATTCAGAAATTTATAAATCTAAAAATAACGAAGTAAAACTTTGTAGAATTTTAATTGGCGACAAGAACCAAAGAGGAAAAGGATTTGGAAAACAAATCATAAATGAATTGGTTAAATATAGTTACGAAAAACTAAATGCTCAAAAAGTGGAACTTAACGTCTATGATTGGAATACATCTGCAATTGTTTGTTACGAAAAAACTGGTTTTGAAATCAATCCAAATAAGTTTAGCGAAATCAAAGTAAAAGGAAATAAATGGATTTCAATTAATATGGTTTTAAACAGATCAAAGTGGAAAAAAAATAATTAAAAAGTCGTTAATCTAATTTTCAATAATAGAAAATATGATTGAATTTTATAAAATTACTCCATTTCCAACCTACTCATAATGGGGAAATGATCTGAATTTTTAAACTCTGGAAAACTTGTGAATTGTTTTACTTTGAACTTTGGATCTGCAAAAATATAATCAATTCTGGCGGGGTAAAACTTGAAACTATATGTTTCGCCAAACTTTGATCCTGCTTCTTCGAAACTATCTTTGAGTGTTCCACGAATGTTTCGATACACGTAGGAATAGGCGCTATTGTTCATGTCGCCACAAATCAAAACAGGATATTTGCAACTTTCTTTATGCGTTTTTATCAATTCTGCTTGAAGTTGTTGTTCCGTAAAGGCTTTGCTAATTCTCCTAGCCAAAACCATTGATTTTTGTTGGTCAATGTCATTTTTTCCTTTGTTGATTTCATCGACATCAGGAGTGATTTTCAAAGATTCTAAATGAATATTATACACTCTGATGGTATCTTTTCCTTTTTTTATGTCAGCAAAAACAGCGTTGTTATTCGATTTTGGAAAAACAATATTTCCACTATTCACTATCGGAAATTTAGAAAAAATGGCTTGTCCTGTTTTGATTTTATTTCCTAACATCAACACAAACTGATGTTTGTACACCCGAAGATTGACATTCGCATTTGTGGAATATTCTTGAATACATAAAATATCGGGATTTTGATCGTTGATGAAACCACGAATATTTTGGGTTACATTAACATCATCGATCCAATGAAAAAGATTAAAAAGCCGAACATTGTAACTCATTACTTTGAAATCATTGCTGTTTTCGGGAAGATTTATTTCGGAAAATTTATAGAATTTATTGATGAATGTAATCCCAATTAGCAAAACAAAACCCGAAAGTGTCATTTGCTTTTTGAATTGGATTAACCAATACAAGAAAAACAAGCCATTTAGAATTAAAAATAAAGGCAAAAACAAAGTCAAAACAGATAATAAAGGAAATAATTTTGGAGCCAAAAATGGTAAAACATAAGCAAGAAAAGTCAATACAGTCAAAACTATATTGAAAAAAAATACTATTTTGTTGAACAATGAAAGGTTTTTCACTTTACTTTTATTTGAAATTCAAATTTATTTTCCTGCTTGAAACAGAAATTCTTTTTCGGATTGTGATAAACTATCGTATCCAGATTTACTAATTTTATCTAAAATTTCATCTATTTGTTGCTGTGTTTTGTCTTTTGTTACAATTTTTGAAACTGGCTTTTGAATCGTAACATGTTTCACATTGCGATGTACTTTTTTAAACGTTTTTTTATTTGACGAAAATAAATTTACAATAAAATCCATTACAGTTGCAAACCAACTTGTAATATCTGTTCCAGATTGTATTTGTTTGACAAATAAATATCCAAATAATGCACCTCCCAAATGGGCAATGTGTCCACCCGTGTTTTCTAATGGCATTTGTATTAAATCCAAAACCAAATATACAAAAGCAATGTGCCAAATCTTAACATTTCCAATAAACATCAATCGAACTTCCATCAAAGGTGCGTATGCTGCTACAGCAAAAAAGATGGTCATTATGGCTCCAGATGCCCCAATTAATTGCACATTCAAATTGGCTAAAGACGGAAATAAATAATAACATATTATATAAATCACTCCAGAAAACAATATCCCTACAAAGTACAAACTCAACAATTGTTTTGGTGTAAAATACGTTAAAAATAATCTGCTAGAGAAATTGAAAACCAACATATTAAACAAAATATGCCAAAAATCGGCATGAAAAAATCCGTAGGTTATCAAACTCCAAGGTTTCCAAAGTAGTTCTGCTGGGTTTGAGGCTAAACTTATGTATGGATAAAAATCAATATTGATTGACAACATTCTTAAAATTGCAAAAAACACTAATGGAATTACAAATAAACCCACATTCCAATAAATGAGTTTGTTCGCTACGCCACCAATTTTGTATTGCAATTTTAAATCGTCTATTATTTTACTCATTTTATAACTTTAAAAAATTTTCTAATTCCCTTTTTGGGGCTAGTGGGATTAATTCCAACGTGTGTGGTTAAACTTCGAATTTCGCCAAAGCCACATGATTATAAATCCTGTCAAAGCGCCACCAATGTGAGCAAAATGAGCAATTCCTGTTCCTCCTGCTCCAAAAAGTGAACTTCCTCTGAGACCAAGAAATAAATCAATGGCAATGATTCCTGGGATAAAATATTTTGCTTTTACAGGAATTGGAATAAATATAATTCCCAATCCAGCCTCTGGAAACATAAACCCAAAAGCCACTAATAAACCATATATCGCCCCAGATGCACCAACTGCTGATGATCCGAAATCTAAAAAGAAATATTGATTTACTAAATTATTAACCAGCGCAGCACCCAATCCGCAAGATATATAAAAAAATAAAAACCGCTTGCCTCCCCAAAAATGTTCTAGTGCCGATCCAAAAGAATACAACGCATACATGTTAAAAGCAATATGTGAAATTTGAGGAAACTTGGCATGTGTGAACATATGGGTAACCAATTGGTACCATTGAAAATTTTCACTTTTGAAAGAATACAATGCGAAGATTGATGTTAAATCAAAATCTTTAAAAATAAAATTTGCACTTATAAAAACTAAAACATTTACAATTATCAAATGTTTTACGGTATCGGTCATTTTATCCATTATACTGAGAATTTTTTATCTAAATCTTCAACACGCATGGTGATGAAAGTGGGTTTTTGAAAAGGTGAAACATTGGGCTCTTTGCAAGCAAAAAGCGAATTTACTAAATTTTCTTGTTCTTTTTCTGTGAGGTAATTTCCTGTTTTTATAGCCAAACTTTTCGCCATTGATTTCGCAATCGTGTCACTTTGACTAAAACTACTGTCTGGAACTCCAAAATGTAAATCGCTCAACAACTGTTCCAAAACCGCCGAAACTTCGGTTTCTGTCACATTTACAGGAATTCCAGAAATCACGACATGATCTGCATTATTTTCTTCGAAAACAAACCCAGTGTTTTTTAACGAAAGTTGTAATTCTGATATCAATTTCATTTCATCATCAGAAAAATATAAGTTCAACGGAAACAATAATTGTTGACTCGAGGCTTGATTCACAGTCATATTCGTCAAAAATTGTTCATACAAAACACGTTGATGTGCTCGGTTTTGATCCAAAATCAACATTCCAGATTTGATGGTAGAAACGATATATTTTTTATGAATTTGATACGTGTTTTGAGTCGATTTCTCCACATCTTCATCATTAAATAGCGATGAAGTTACTTCGTCATTTTCGAATGAGATTTGACTAATTTCCTCTGTATTCTGTTTTAAATCTACATACAAACTTTCCCAATTTGCAGTTTCGAGTGGTTTTCTATAATTTTGGAAGGATTTGTTGTTTTTTTCTTCTGAAAACGGATTGTAATTTCCATCAACCTGAATAACTGGCGCAGTACTTTGCTGATTTTTAAAGTTATAG
>JANPDC010000142.1:0-25178 GCA_031431275.1 Bacteroidota bacterium | reverse complement strand
AAGTAGAGCTATTGAGATTTTAGAAAAAGCTCAAGTTAGCCAAGACAAAAAAGTTCAAGATTGGAATGATGATGAGATCGGAGCAATTCGTGAAGCAGTATCAACTTTCAAAATTGAAGGAGAATTGCGTTCAGAAGTTTCCTTAAACATCAAACGTTTAATGGACATTGGATGTTACAGAGGAATTCGTCATAGATCAGGTCTTCCATTAAGAGGACAAAGAACTAAAAACAATTCTAGAACAAGAAAAGGTAAAAGAAAAACTGTTGCAAACAAGAAAAAAGCAACTAAATAATAAGTAATATGGCGAAAGCAGCAGCAAAAAAACGTAAAGTTATCGTTGAATCAACGGGTGAAGCTCATATTAGTGCAACTTTTAACAACATCATCATTTCGTTAACAAACAAAAAAGGTGAAGTTATTTCTTGGTCATCAGCAGGTAAAATGGGTTTTAGAGGTTCAAAAAAGAATACTCCATACGCAGCCCAAATGGCCTCTGAAGATTGTTCGAAAGTAGCATTAGAAGCAGGACTTAAAAAAGTTAAAGTGTATGTAAAAGGACCAGGTAATGGACGTGAGTCTGCCATCAGATCTTTACACAACAGTGGAATTGAAGTAACAGAAATAATTGATGTTACACCAATGCCACATAACGGATGTAGACCTCCAAAAAGAAGAAGAGTTTAAATAATTTTCAATAAGTATAACCAAGATAGAAGTACGATTATCGAAGGATTTGACCTGAATTCATAATCTCTATCTCAAAAAAATTAAAATGGCAAGATATACTGGTCCAAGTACAAGAATCGCTCGTAAATTTGGCGAAGCAATTTTCGGAGATGATAAAGCCTTCGAGAAAAGAAATTATCCACCCGGACAACACGGGATGGCTAAAAAAAGAGGAAAAAAATCTGAATATGCAATCCAGTTAATGGAAAAGCAAAAGGCTAAATATTCATACGGAATATTAGAAAAACAATTCAGAAATTTATTCAAAAAAGCAGCTGCATCAAAAGGTGTAACAGGTGAAATTTTATTACAACTTTGTGAAGCACGCCTTGACAATGTAGTATTCAGAATGGGAATCGCTCCGTCAAGAAGAGGTGCTCGTCAATTAGTTTCACACAGACACATTACCGTTAATGGCGAAGTAGTAAATATTGCTTCATACCATTTAAAACCAAATGATGTTGTTGCAGTTCGTGAAAAATCTAAATCTTTAGAAGCAATCGAACGTTCTTTATCAAATTCTTCTCATGTATATGAGTGGATTACTTGGAATAACGATACTAAACAAGGAACTTTTGTTACTGTTCCTGCTAGACTTCAAATTCCAGAAAATATTAAAGAACAACTAATCGTCGAATTGTACAACAAATAATAATTGACTTAGTCTAAATTATGGCAATATTTAATTTTCAGAAACCCGATAAGGTTATCATGATCGATTCTAACGATTTTGAAGGCAAATTTGAATTCAGACCTTTAGAACCTGGTTACGGATTAACAGTTGGTAATGCGCTTAGAAGAGTAATGCTTTCTGCTTTAGAAGGTTTTGCAATTACTTCTGTTCGCATCGAAGGTGTTGATCATGAATTTTCAACTATCTCAGGAATTGTTGAAGACGTTACAGAAATTATTTTAAATCTAAAACAAGTACGTTTCAAACGACAAATAGATGATATAGATAATGAATCAGTAACAATTTCAGTAACTGGTAAAGATCAACTTCTTGCAGGTGATTTTCAAAAATTCATCTCAGGCTTTCAAGTTCTTAATCCAGAATTAGTAATTTGTAACCTCGACAGCAAAATCAAACTTAATTTCGAATTAACCATCGAAAAAGGTAGAGGATACGTTCCTGCTGAAGATAATAAAAAACAAAATGCTGCAATTGGTACTATTTTTACAGATTCAATTTTTACTCCAGTAAAAAACGTAAAGTATGCTATTGAAAACTTCCGTGTTGAGCAAAAAACAGATTACGAAAAATTAGTTTTTGAAATAAAAACCGATGGATCAATCAATCCAAAAGATGCACTAACAGAAGCAGCAAAAGTTTTGATACATCACTTCATGCTTTTCTCTGACGAAAGAATTACTCTCGAAGCAGACGAAATCGCTCAAACTGAAACTTATGATGAAGAATCACTTCACATGAGACAATTGCTAAAAACAAAACTCGTTGATATGGATTTATCAGTAAGAGCATTAAATTGTTTAAAAGCAGCAGAAGTTGACACCCTTGGAGATCTTGTATCTTTCAACAAAAACGACTTGATGAAATTCCGTAATTTCGGTAAAAAATCTTTAACAGAACTAGACGAACTAGTAGCCATTAAAAATTTAACCTTCGGAATGGATCTTGCAAAATACAAATTAGATAAAGAATAAATTACTTCATATTTTGCTCTCCAAAGCGGATCGAAGCAAGATGAAGTTAAAAAAAATACGTCATGAGACACGGAAAAAAATTCAATCACCTTAGCAGACAGACTGGTCACAGAAAAGCCATGTTGGCAAATATGGCATGTTCTTTAATAGAACACAAACGTATCAATACCACTGTAGCAAAAGCAAAAGCGCTTAAACAGTTCGTTGAGCCATTGATTACAAAATCAAAATCAGATACAACTCACAACCGTCGTATTTGTTTTTCATACTTAAGAAGCAAATATGCAGTAACTGATTTGTTCAGAGACGTAGCAGAAAAAGTAGGAGATCGTCCAGGAGGATACACACGTATCATAAAAGTTGGAAATCGTTTAGGAGATAATGCCGATATGGCAATGATCGAACTAGTAGATTTCAACGAACTTTACAACGGAGGAAAAAAAGAAGAGAAAAAAGCAAAAAGCCGTCGTGGTTCAAAAGCAAAAAAAGTTGAAGCAACAGATGCTCCAGTTGAATCTTCTGAAGAATCTACAGAAACAGCAGAATAATGAAATTCATCATTCTATAAATCAAAAGGGTAAACTAGTAATAGTTTATCCTTTTTTTTTAGAAACCAATCCCGCTTTTCATTTCAAAATGCTTTTCACTGTAAACGAAGTTCACTGAATTCATATGAAAATAGAAAGTATGTGAAATAATCAGGGCTAAAATCATAATTTACCAATATATAATAAGTTTACAACTTTTAAACCTTAATTATTTTAAAATTTAATTGGTTCAAAAAAAATAATTATTTTTGCACAACAACATAACTACAATGAACTACACAAAAAAACAAAGCGGCATATTACTACTGTCAGACGGAACCATCTTTCACGGAAAATCCATAGGGATATCAGGAACAACATTCGGCGAAGTTTGTTTCAATACAGGAATGACAGGCTACCAAGAAATATTTACCGATCCATCCTATTTCGGACAAATAATGGTCGCTACCAATCCACACATTGGAAATTATGGAGTAAACAAAAACGAAATCGAATCAGATTCTATTAAAATATCGGGACTAGTTTGTAAAAATTTCAGTTTCAATTATTCAAGAACCGATTCCGAAAGTAGTTTATTCGACTATTTCAAAAAACAAAATCTAATCTGTATTTCAGATGTAGACACACGAGCATTAGTATCCTACATTCGGGACAATGGAGCCATGAATGCAGTAATTTGCACAGATAATACTTCAATCGAAGATTTGAAAAATGCTTTAGCCAAAGTTCCAGAAATGAACGGATTGGAATTAGCCTCAAAAGTATCGACCAAGCAGCCCTATTTTTACGGAGATGAATCAGCCAAATACAAAATATCAGCACTCGATTTGGGAATCAAAACCAACATCCTTCGAAATCTTGCCAAAAGAGATTGTTACATAAAAGTTTTTCCATACAATTCTAGTTTTCAAGATCTTTCAGAATTCAACCCCGATGGTTATTTTCTATCCAACGGACCTGGCGATCCAGACCCATTATTCAGTGCAATCGAAGTAGCAAAAAACATCATAAAAAACGACAAACCACTTTTCGGAATTTGTTTGGGGCATCAAGTCATAGCATTAGCCAACGGAATTTCAACATACAAAATGTTCAATGGCCACCGTGGCATAAATCATCCAGTAATGAACATCTTAACAGGAAAAGGCGAAATAACGTCGCAAAATCATGGCTTTGCAGTAAATCGAGAAGAACTCGAAAAAAACAATGACATGGAAATAACACACTATCATCTCAATGACAATACCGTCGCAGGAATGCGCATGAAAAATAAAAACTGTTTCTCGGTGCAATATCATCCAGAGGCAAGTCCAGGACCACACGATTCAAGTTATTTATTTGATGCATTTATAGAAAATATAAATAAAGCAAACTAAAACGTTATCGTTAACAACATTCATCTTTTATCAAAAATCATTCTCAAACTTTGAATATATTTGTAATTCAAAATTTATAATTCAACATTTAAAATAAAAATTAATGAGCATAATTATCAAAATACACGCAAGACAAATTTTCGATTCACGTGGAAATCCAACAATAGAAGTTGATGTAGTTACAGATAACGGAGTTCTTGGTAGAGCAGCAGTACCGTCAGGTGCATCAACAGGAGAACACGAAGCCATGGAATTGCGTGATGGCGGAAAAGCATACCTTGGAAAAGGAGTCCTAAAAGCTGTGGAAAACGTAAACACAAAAATAGCCGAAGAATTACTCGGAATTTCAATTTTCGAACAAAATCTGATCGATCAAACCATGATCCATTTAGACGGAACTCCAAACAAGTCAAATCTAGGTGCCAATGCCATTCTTGGAGTTTCACTAGCAGCAGCGAAAGCAGCAGCAAACGAATTAGGCTTGCCTTTATATCGTTACATCGGTGGAGTTTCAGCAAATACATTGCCAGTTCCAATGATGAACATCATCAATGGAGGATCACATTCCGATGCGCCCATTGCGTTTCAAGAATTCATGATTATGCCCGTAAAGGCAACATCATTCACACACGCCATGCAAATCGGAACAGAGATTTTTCATAACCTCAAAAAAGTATTACACGATCGTGGATTGTCAACAGCAGTAGGAGACGAAGGCGGATTCGCCCCAAATCTTGCAGGCGGCACAGAAGATGCTCTAGACACCATCCAAAAAGCAGTCGAAAACGCAGGATACAAATTCGGAGACGAAGTTATGGTTGCCTTAGATTGTGCCGCATCAGAATTTTATGTAAACGGAAAATACGATTACACAAAATTTGAAGGACCAACAGGAAAAATCAGAACTTCAGAAGAACAAGCCGACTATTTAGCTGAGTTAGCTTCAAAATACCCAATAATTTCCATCGAAGACGGCATGTACGAAGACGATTGGAAAGGTTGGAAATACCTAACCGAAAAAATTGGACACAAAACACAACTCGTTGGGGACGATTTATTTGTAACCAACGTAGAACGTTTAGGACGTGGAATAAACGAAGGAATTGCAAACTCAATTCTAGTAAAAGTAAACCAAATAGGAACACTAACCGAAACGATTGCAGCTGTAAACATGGCACATCGTGCAGGTTACACCTCCGTAATGTCGCATCGTTCAGGCGAAACCGAAGACAATACCATTGCCGTTCTTGCCGTGGCATTAAACTGCGGACAAATAAAAACAGGTTCAGCATCGCGATCTGATCGTATGGCAAAATACAATCAATTGCTTCGAATCGAAGAAGAATTGGGCGATACAGCCTATTTTCCTGCAATGAAAGCCTTCAAAATAAAATAAATTTTAAAATTTATAAACTTTAAAAACCTAACAGAATTTAAGAATTTGTTAGGTTTTTTTGTTTTCAGGAGCCAATCCAGCCATACATTTCAAGCAATCAGTCAAAATGCTTTTTTTCTATTGCCCTTGCAGGAACTTCCTTTGGTCGTTCTGCAAGAGCAAGAAAAAATAGCATTTTCTCCTTCTTGGCTTTCCATTTCTGTCTGGGCTAATAAATAGAAAAACAAATGTATTTTTTACAAAACAATTAACGAAATCGTTACCGTAAAAATTTTTAAATCAAAGGTTAATTTCCTATGTTTGTAAGATTATAGAATTATAATATACAAAAGACAAAACTATGTCAAAAATAGCAACCTTAGAATACGACGGAAAAAAATACGAATTGCCAACAATAACAGGCAGTGAAAACGAAACAGCAGTAGACATCAGTAAACTTCGTGATCAATCAGGATTGATTACCATGGATCCAGGCTATAAAAACTCTGGCGTTTGCAAATCAGAAATCACTTTTCTAGATGGCGAAGAAGGAATACTTCGTTACAGAGGTTATTCAATCGAGGATTTAGCAGACAAAGCCGATTTTCTTGAAGTCTCCTATTTGGTGATTTTTGGAGAATTGCCAACAAAATCGCAATTATCTCAATTCGAAACCGACATCAGAAAATATACATTGGTTAATGAAGAAATGAAAAACATCATCGATGGTTTTCCTAAAACGGCACATCCAATGGGCGTTTTGTCAGCATTAACAAGTGCGTTAACAGCATTTAATCCAAAAGTTGTAAATGTCGAAAACGAAAAAGAAATGTATGAAGCCATTGTAAAAACAATGGGTAAATTCTTAGTGCTAGCCACTTGGACATACAGAAAATCAATGGGATATCCATTAAACTATTACGATAATACCATTGGTTACGTAGAAAATTTCATGCAATTAATGTTCAAATTGCCAACAGGACCATATGCTTCAAATCCAGTGGTAGTAGCAGCTTTAGATAAACTTTTTATACTTCATGCAGACCACGAGCAAAACTGCTCAACATCAACAGTTAGAATGGTGGGTTCGTCTCATGCCGGATTATTCGCATCAATATCAGCTGGAGTTTCAGCACTCTGGGGGCCACTTCACGGTGGTGCAAACCAAGCCGTGCTTGAAATGTTGCAAGACATTCAAAATGATGGTGGTGATGCCGAAAAATATTTGGCAAAAGCCAAAGACAAAAACGACGAATTCCGTTTAATGGGATTTGGACATCGAGTATACAAAAATTTTGACCCAAGAGCCAAAATCATCAAAAAAGCAGCCGACGAAGTTTTGTCAACACTAGGTGTAAACGATCCAATTCTTCAAATAGCAAAGAAATTAGAAGAATCAGCATTAGTAGACGAATATTTTGTTTCAAGAAAACTATATCCAAACGTTGACTTCTATTCAGGCATAATTTATCGCGCATTAGGAATCCCAACAGACATGTTTACAGTACTTTTTGCAATCGGACGACTTCCTGGTTGGATAGCACAATGGAAAGAAATGCGAGAAAACAAAGAACCAATAGGTCGACCAAGACAAGTATACACAGGTCATCCGTTAAGAGATTTTAAAACAGTTGACAAAAGATAAATTTTATAAACCTCAAAAACTTCTCCTAATCGAGAAGTTTTTCTACTTTTGTCAAAAGCGAATGGATATGAAAATAAAAAGTGGAGATTAAGTTAAGCGATATTTTTGTAATTAAATTGATTATTAAATTCGTCAATATTTTGATAATTTAGAGCCGAGTGTCTTCGTTTTTTATTGTACCAAATTTCTATATATTTAAAGATTTCGAGTTTCATTTCTCCTTTTCGAGAAGGTTTTTTTATATTTGTAACTTACCTACCTATAAAATTTTATGAATAAAGAGATTGTTTTTTTAATTAATAAATCAGAGATAACCGCAGGAACTCGAGGTGCTTCTCTAGGGCCGGAAGCAGTGATGAGTGTTGCGAGAAATTCAGGAAAAACTATTTTTAGTAAATATCTTATCGAAGAAATTAAAGATGTTAATAATTTGTTAGATTTCCCCACAAAACATCAATTTGCTAAAAGAATTGATGGATTGTTATCTATTTATAATATGTTAAACGATAAAGTATCTTCATTGCTTACTAACAATAAATTCCCCTTGATATTGGCAGCCGATCATGGCTCTGCAGGTGGAACAATTGCGGGAATTAAAACCGCATTTCCAACAAAAAAACTCGGAATCGTTTGGATAGACGCGCATGCAGATATTCATACGCCTTATACAACTCCATCGGGTAATATGCACGGAATGCCGCTTGCGACTGTTTTAAATGAAGATAATTTACCTTGTAAATCCAATGAGCTTTCGGTAGAAACTACAAATTATTGGAATGAATTAAAGCAAATTGGGAATATTGTACCCAAAGCAATAGCATCTGATTTAGTATACATAGCTGTTAGAGATACCGAAGAGCAAGAAGATGCTGTAATAGAAAGATTAAATATCAAAAATTATACTGTTGCAGAACTTCGTAGTATAGGGGTTGCTTTAATGATGCAGGAAATTGAAACTAAATTATACGATTGTGATATGATATATGTTTCTTTTGATGTCGACTCTATGGATCCTGAATTTACCTCTCATGGAACTGGAACTCCTGTAAAAAACGGATTGCATCCCGATGAAGCAAATGAAATATTAGTTAATTTAGCAAAAAATAAAAAAACAGTTTGTATAGAATTTGTTGAAATAAATCCCTGCCTTGATGAAAAAATCAATAAAATGGCTGAAGTTACTTTAGGTTTAGTAGAGTCGGTTTTAGATACTCTAAACCGATCCAATTAATTTAATAATTTTCTAAAAATTTAAAAAATGTTACAAACAACAAACTCGATTCTAATGATTCGCCCAGTTGCGTTCCGAATGAACGAGCAAACAGCCATAAACAATTATTATCAAAAAGTTCTCGATGGACTTTCGCCTGAAACAGTAAATATCAAAGCACAAGAAGAGTTCGATACTTTTGTAAACAAATTGCGAATGGTTGGCATAGATGTTACCGTTGTCGATGACACTTTGGAGCCAAGTACACCAGATTCTATTTTTCCGAATAATTGGATTTCTTTTCATGAAAATGGAGACGTAGTTTTGTATCCTATGTTTGCTGAAAACAGAAGACTCGAACGTCGCGAAGATATTTTGGATGTTCTAGAAGGAAAAGGTTTTGAAGTAAATGAGGAAATAATGGACTATTCTTCAGCAGAAGAAGATGGTTTTTACCTTGAAGGAACAGGAAGTATTGTTTTAGATCGCGAAAACGGAAAAGCATATTGTGCACTTTCGCCTCGAGCGGACGAAGAACTATTTATTGAATTTTGTGAGGATTTCGATATGAGTCCAATAATTTTCGAAGCCTTTCAAACCGTAAATGGTGATCGAAAACTCATTTATCATACGAATGTAATGATGTGTATTGCAGATACTTTTGCCGTAATTTGTGCGGATTGTATCGATGATAAAAAAGAGCGTAAAATGGTCTTGGACAGTTTGAAGTCTGATGGTAAAGAAATTATTTTAATCACCGAAGATCAAATGAACAATTTTGCAGGAAATATGCTTGAATTAGTTGGGTCAGATGAAAGACGTTATTTGATAATGAGTAATTCAGCACACAAAAGTTTGACCAAAAAACAAATTGCACAACTCGAGGAGCATATTACAATTCTAAGTTCTTCCCTAGATACTATCGAGGCTTGCGGTGGCGGAAGCGCTCGCTGCATGATGGCAGAAATTTTCTTACCAAGAAATTAAACATTTTATCCTAACAGCCCGCCAAAGCGAGGCTGTTAGGTATACAGTAGAAATTAATTCTTATTTTAGATTTACTTCAACCAAATCATTGTGAAATACATGTTTTGGACCAATTTATTTGTACTTCCAAATTGTTTTTCCTCTTGTAAGAGTGATACATTTTGCATTACATTTTTGATTGTATTTTTTGATATCCCATTCTTTACATTCAAATCATACCCAACAGTCCAAAACTTATTTCCGTTAGATTCTTGAACATAAGATTTACCTTTGTTTTCAGTTTCAAAAAATATTTTTTCTTTTGATTTTGAAACTAGATTCAAAAAATCCGTTAGTGAAATTTCCTTGTTTTTATCCTCAATTAAATTCGGAATCTTTATGTTTCTATCTTTAAAAAATTTATAAATCTCTAAAATAGTTTGTTCCTTTAGAGCCGTTTTTACTTCTGGATTTCCAATAATATTCAAAAGATTATAAAATTCTTCAATTTTGTTTTCGGATTTAATTTGATAGGCTTTAACTGTTTTTGCCATCAAAAGAGCATTTGATGTTTTTATATTTGTCGAAGCAGATTGTGAAAGAAGATTAAAATTCACAATCATAAACAATACTAGAATTTGATTTCTGATTTTCATACTATTTATTTTTGAATGAATTTTAGAGAAATTATTTTCTCGTTTTTATATTTAATCTCAATGATTTCCATTTTTTTTAAAGTCTCAGTAGGAGTAGTGATTTTTGAAATAAAATCGTTTTTGTTCAAAAAGTCAACACCAATTTCGTCAAACATCACTTCTTCGATTTCAGCATTATCATCAATACAATTTTCGAGTTGCAATTTTCGTTTCGTCCAATCTTTTAGGTTTGTGTTCATACAAGATCGAATCATCATAGCATAATCATCCGGCTGTAAACTAATTTCTTGAATATTCATATTTGAACTCAAGCGAACAGTTTGAGATTTATAATAAGGGCTTGTAATCAATAAAGTTATAGAACTATTATTTTTATATTTCAAACAGCCGTTTGTGGTTTTTTGTTTTATTTTTTTGATTAAATCTTCTGGCGGTGACTCGATTCTGAAAACTTCAAATTTGTCAGAAGGAATCGTTTTTTGTGTATACTTGTCTTTAAAACAAATTATTCTTTCGTTTTCATAATACACCTGATTCAAACCAAAAACTAAACCAAAAATTAAAGTAGAAATTCCAGCAATCATAATAATTGTTTTTAGTTTATTCGTTTTTTTTGAAACAACCTCAGTCGAAGTTTGTTCTTCTTTATTTAATGAATGTTCATAAAAAAAGGCATCCCAACTTTCAAAACCCGAAAATTTACTCAGTATGTCAAGCATATCTTTTCGAGGAATCTTTTCGTTTGTTTTAGGCTTCAAATGTGTATAAACCCATTTTTCTGAAACCCGTTCGTTATTTTTAGTCTCAATTAAGTCAATGAATTGTGCAATTTCTTTATTCCCAAAATCATGAATAGTACCTTTAAAGTAAGGGAACGATAACTTGAAAGTCGTTAGAACTTTTTCTTTTAGAATATAAAAAACTTCAATTTCACTCATAAACTTGCTACAAGAGTAGTATTTCTTCTTGACTTTTGAATTGTAAATTTACTGTAAAACTACTGAAAAATCAATTTATTTGTTTTCAAAGCCTTTGCAGTGGTTTTGCTAAATCTCAAAAGCATGTTTATTTTAGGTTTGCAAAGAATTTTAAACACAAAAATCATGAAAACAAATTTTATTGCCACAGTTTTATTTCTTGCAACAAGTTTTGCAAATGCTCAAGTTCTAGGAAATGCGGGTTATGCAGACCGAAATAATTACAACTCTCAAAGCAACATTCCAGCCCCAGTAGCATCTTCAAGTGGAGATTTTATGACGCTCAAAATCAAGGGGATTTATAACGAAAAAGCAAGTTCGTATGTTGCCACTTTTAGCGTGTTTCAAGTTGGATTAGAAGTTAATGTAGTTACTAGTTTAATGGACGAAAGAATTTTAAACATTCAAAAAAGCATTCAAAAACTAAATCCTAATATAGAAGTTGTTGTGGATATGATTTCGTTTTTACCTCGATTTGAAACTGAAGAAAACCGACGTTTTTTTAGAAAAAAAACCTACACAGAAGTTCCTGCTGGATTTGCATTAACTAAAAATCTAATTATTCAATACAAAAAAGCATCAGATTTAGATGATATTATTTCTATTTGCGCTAATAATGATATCTATGATTTGGCTAAAGTCGATTATATCACAAACAATCTTGATAATATAAAAGATAAACTTCAAGAAAAAGTGTTGTTAGAATATAACAAAAAAATGAAGTTTTATGGAACAATAAAAAACGTTGATTTGTTAGCCAAAGAAAAAACTATTGAAGAAAATTTTGAAATCTTTTATCCAATAGAAAACTATAAAAATTATATCGCTTTTTCTAGAGTACGTATATTTAACGAAAGAGGTGAAATTAATTTTACAGAACATAACGAAACCCTATATTATAATGGAATAAAACCAAAAACACATTCATTTGTAATTAACCCAGACATCACCGAGCCAGCGATTCAAATCATGTATGAAATGACAATTGTAATTGATTTGAAGACAAAGCACAAAGAAAAAATTGTTGCACCAATTAAACAAAAAAAATCGGTTTATTTGGTTGGAACTAATGTGAATGTTCAGAAATTAGATTTATAGAAAATTAATTTTAATAATATAATTATGAAAAAACTTTTTTTAGGAATACTATTTTTTACTTTCTTTTATTCTAAAGCACAGCATTGTGGTTTTGACGGTGCATCAATTATTGTTGTTCATGTCCATCAAAAAAATGATTTGAAAACAATTCCAAATCTACGAATCACGATTGTTAATGAAAAAGGAATTGATGTTTTTGTTAAAGATACTACAAGGTCTTTTCAACAAAGTCTAAAATTTCCCTTTCTAAAAGATGAGTATGCTTTTGAAATTAGTAGTGGTTTTGATATGGACAATTTGTATCTAAAGATTGAAAACTTTCCACAATCGAATCATATTATAAAAGTCAAACTCTATGATAATGATTTATATCGACTTTGTGGGAATTACAATGATGAAATCTATTCGTATAATATTGGTGGTCGTGTATTTAAGCCAATTGAGGTAATTTTTTAGATTTAAACAAAAAAACTATAACTTTTTGAGGGTTGTAGTTTTTTCATGTAAATGACTAATTCTGGAGAAACAAATATTGAAAAAATCATCAATAATTCTAAACAGTTTACAGATAAAGGAATCGATATTTCAACTATTGGTGTTGGTGAGCAATTAGATTTTGATTTATTGAGACAATTGTCAGAATCAGGACATGGCTCAAATCATTTTAATGGAGAAAATGGAGAAGATATTCAAAAAGTATTTGTTGATGAATTACAAAGTTTACTCTATCAAATAGGTAAAAAACCAAAAATCAGTATCAAATTACCAAATAATTACAAAATAATTGAATGTTATGGTTATCAACCTCAATTTTTGAGTACAAACGAAGTCGCATTGAATACAGAAAATCTAAATTCGGGAGTAACTCAAATTTTCTTGATGAAAGTAGAAAAGTTAAATGCATCTGATAACGAAATTGCAATCGAATTGAATTATACAAAGAATGGAAAAGAAATTAGTTTAAAAGAAACTCAAAAATACAATTCATCTGCAAATTCCACGAATCAAGAAATCAAGAAAAATTATCAAATTGCATTGATGTCGACTAATTTGAAAAATGCTGCTAAAGAATATGTAAATAACAACTATGGAAATTCTATGGCAATAATCAAAAGTACAATCGATTATATGGAACTTAATTCTGATATAAATGATAAAGATATCAATCGATTGTATTCAATCGTTAAGAAATATGACCCAAAAACATTTTCATATGTAGTAACTAAATAGAATTAAATAAACTCTAAAAGAGTTTTATTTTTAATAGTTGGAAACAAAATATCCCATTATCACAGCAGATATTGGGATTTTGTATTTTTTCTTAAATCCAAATGCCTTTAAAATGCAAATGGTTTAACTTTATGTTTTTTGTATCAATAAAGATAAAAAAAAGGAAATCATATTATTAACATGATTTCCTATTCATTATAAAACCAATTAATTTACAAAATAAATAAAAATTGGAATATTTGATTGATAGTTACAAACTTTTAACGTAACTAACTAAACTTTTTAGTTGTAAAGGTGGATTACCAGCATCATAAGTTTGTGATACATAAGTTTTACCATTATGACTAATTGTTAATGTTTCTGAAGCAACAGAATCATTAATTCTTACGTTTGATGGCGCTGGATAACTAGAAACTTTTGTCAAAGTTAATTGAGAAAATTTTGACTTTACTAAATCCCACTTAGCAATAGTTAATTGTGTATTTAATAAAGATACAATTCCTGAACTATTTTTTGTAACATTACTGTTTTTTACACTAATTTGCTGATAAAAACCTCGAGTTGATGAATATACAGTTATTGTTGTATTTTCATTAACAGTTGATTTTACTAATTTGTTAGTTGTGCTAACAACTGTGAAATCTTTTTCTTGAATATTAGAATTTTCGCTAATCTTTGTTTCAACTGATGTTAAATTAGTTCCAGAGTTTTCTGAATTAATTGAATCTGTTGTACAACTTACTATTGAAATTAAAATTGTTGTTAAAAAGAGGAATTTTTTCATTTTGTATTTTTGTTTTTTTTGTTTTTACCTAAACTCGTTTTAGGTTTATTTTATCAATTTAATTTCCCTAAATTTCTTGAATATTGAGTTCTAAAAAAATTGACGGTGCAAAACTAGCCTAATAAAAACAAAGAAAAAAACGCTTTTTTATCCATGAGAAAAATATAAAAAAGCATCTTTCATTTTTTTAACATATTTCTAAAAGCATTGTGATGTATTGAAACTTAAAAATGAAGATAACCAAGCAATATCTATGCTTAAGTTGAAAAATAAATAGTGTAAAAAAAATTAAAAAAAAAGCATAAAATAAAATTTAATATTTATTAACTTGTTAAAATTTATAATTTTGAATAAATATATCATTTTGCATCAAGTTTAAATCGCTTCAATAAAAAAATCCCAATAGCATAATTGATATTGAGATTTTGTAATTTAACCTAAACTTAAACTAATTTCTTACTCAAACTCAGAGGTGAAAAATAACTTTACGTTTGGATATTTACTTTGAGTCATTTGAATCGTAAAGTCAGAATCGGCTAAAAAAACCAATTGACCATATTTGTCATGAGCCAAGAATTTTTGTTTAATTCGGCGAAATTCTTTAAATTCTTCACTTTTAGCATCATTAGGTTTCACCCAACACGCCTTGTGAACAGGAAAATTTTCATAAGAACATTTTGCACCGTACTCATGTTCTAATCGATATTGAATCACTTCATATTGAAGTGCTCCTACGGTTCCAATTATTTTCCGATTATTCATTTCTAAAGTAAATAGTTGCGCCACACCTTCGTCCATCAATTGATCAATTCCTTTGTCAAGTTGCTTAGCCTTCATGGGATCAGCATTATTGATATATCGAAAATGCTCAGGCGAAAAACTTGGAATTCCTTTAAAACTAGTAATTTCACCTTCAGTTAAAGTATCACCAATTTTGAAATTTCCAGTATCGTGTAAACCAACAATATCTCCAGGATAAGAAATATCAACAATTTCTTTCTTCTCTGCAAAAAAGGCATTTGGACTTGAGAATTTTAGATTTTTATTCTGACGAACATGCAAATAGGGTTTATTTCGTTCAAAAGTTCCCGAAACAATTTTTATAAAAGCCAAACGATCTCGATGTTTTGGATCCATATTAGCATGAATTTTGAAAACAAAACCAGTCATTTTTTGCTCTTTAGGATCAATCAATCTAGTTTCGGATTCTTTTGGTCTTGGCGATGGAGCAATATCCACAAAACAATCCAGTAGTTCACGAACTCCAAAATTATTTAAGGCTGAACCAAAGAATACAGGTTGTAATTTTCCGTCCAAATAATCTTGTCGGTCAAATTTTGGATATACCTCAGTAATTAATTCTAGATTTTCACGAAGATCATTTGCGGGTTTTTGACCAATAATTTTTTCAAGTTCAGGGCTCTGAACATCAGAAATTGCTACAACATCATCAATATTTTTTCTACTATCACTGCTAAAAAGATTAATGTTCTTTTCCCAAATATTATAAATTCCTTTAAAATCGTAACCCATTCCAATCGGAAAACTCATTGGAGTAACATGCAAACCTAGTTTTTGTTCCACTTCATCCATCAAATCAAAGGCATCTTTTCCCTCACGATCTAATTTGTTGATGAAAACCAAAATCGGAATTTTTCGCATTCTACAAACTGCAACTAATTTTTCGGTTTGTTCCTCAACACCTTTTGCAACGTCTATAACCACAATCACACTATCAACAGCAGTTAGTGTTCGAAAAGTATCTTCTGCAAAATCCTTGTGACCAGGCGTGTCGAGAATGTTTATTTTTTTTTCTTTATAATTAAAAGCCAACACCGATGTAGAAACAGAAATTCCACGTTGACGCTCTATTTCCATAAAATCAGAAGTAGCACCTTTTTTAATTTTATTGTTTTTCACGGCACCAGCCTCTTGAATCGCTCCTCCAAAAAGTAGTAATTTCTCGGTCAAAGTTGTTTTTCCAGCATCAGGATGCGATATGATTCCAAAGGTGCGTCTGCGATTTATTTCTTCTAAAAAACTCATAATTTGTATAAAATGGACTGCAAAAATAGTATTTATAAAACAATTAAAAATTAAAAATCAGAAATTAAAAATCATCGCTTCAATAATAAACGAATTATCGTTAATAATTTTTTGTTAATAGTATTGACGTTACTTGTTTAATGCAATCGAATTGTTATTTTTGTCAATTGTTAAAACTGCTTTTATAAAAATGTAGTTTCACATATAATGTATAAATTTTTATAGTTTTCTGAATATGAAAAATTGGTTATTAGGATTGTTTCTTGGCTTGAACTTAATATGTTCTGCTCAAAACAAAAAAGATGTTTTGTTTACCATTGATGGGAAACCATATTATAGCGATGAATTTAAAAGAGTTTACAACAAAAATCTAGATTTAGTAAAAGACGAATCTCAAAAAGATTTGAATCAGTATTTAGAACTCTTTGTAGGTTATAAATTAAAAGTCAACAAAGCAAATATTCTTGGTTTGCAAAACGCTGATAAATATAAAACAGAACTCAAAGGTTACAGAACACAATTAGCAAAATCATACTTCACAGATTCAAAGATATCTGATATTTTGGTAAAAGAGGCCTATGATCGTTCTTTGAAAGAGGTCAAAGCATCACATATTTTGATACTTTGTGATGAGAATGCTGCTCCAGTTGATTCATTGAAAGCACATAATCAAGCAAAAGATGTTCTAGAAAAAGCAAACAAAGGAGAAGATTTTGGAACATTGGCAACACAATTTTCTCAGGATCCATCTGCAAAAGATAACAAAGGAAGTTTAGGTTATTTTTCAGTTTTAAGAATGGTATATCCTTTTGAATCTGCGGCTTTCAAAACCGAAAAAGGTAAAATATCCAAAATTGTGAGAACACGTTTTGGTTTTCATATCATCAAAGT
Source organism: Bacteroidota bacterium (assembly GCA_031431275.1). Lineage (GTDB taxonomy): Bacteria > Bacteroidota > Bacteroidia > Flavobacteriales > Flavobacteriaceae > Flavobacterium. The sequence continues at coordinate 7,982 of JANPDC010000142.1, read as the reverse complement.
TGATGACGTTCGCGACAATAGAGGTGAGGTTTTAGTGTCTCACATCATGATCAATAAGCCTGCTGGAAATGTAAAAGAAGATTCTGATAAAGCAGCAAATACAATTCAAGACATTTACAAGAAAATACAACAAGGCGAAAGTTTTGAATCTTTAGCGAAATTATATTCAGAGGATAAAGCCTCAGGTCCAAAAGGTGGAGTTTTAAATCGGTTTGCATCTGGTCAGTTGAGTTCAGAAGAATTCGAAAATGCTGCATTTTCTTTGACTAAAGAAAAACCACTTTCGGAGCCTTTCTTGAGTCAATTTGGTTGGCATATTGTAAAGTTGATGGAAAAATTTCCTGCAAAATCAATGAAGGAAATGAAAACAGAATTAGAAGAAAAAATTCTTAAAGATGATCGTTCAAAATTAATTACTTTTTCAATTAACGAAAAGTTACGAAAAAAATACAAAATTGTAAAAGATAAAAAAGCCTTTGATAGAATTCAAAATAGCGTTAAAGATACCTATTATGATAAAAAATGGGAACTTCCTGCTGATTCTAAATCTTTCACAGAAACTTTAGTTACCATTGCTGATAAAAAAATAAATGGCGAAGAATTTTTGAATTATTTGAAAAACCAAGAATCAAATGGTTTAAAATTAAAGCCAATAAATAAATTAGTTGACAAATTGTATAAAAATTTTGAGGATGAAAATTTGTCTTCCTATTATAATGACAATCTCGAAAAAGAATTTCCAGAATTTTCTAACGTCATGGATGAATATCGCGATGGATTGCTTCTGTTCGATTTGATGGAAAAAGAAATCTGGGATAAATCTAAAAATGATACCATTGGTTTGAAAAAATTCTATGATTTGAACAAACAAAAATACCAATGGAAAAATCGGTTAGAACTTTCAGTAGCCTCTTCAACAGATCTTGAAACAATCAAAAAAGCGAAAGATTTGATGCTTTTAAAGAAAACTGCACAAGAAATTAAAGAGGCGTTGAACACTAAAGACAAAGTAAACGTGATGATTTCAAACGGAATTTACGAAGAGGGAAGTACCTCAATTCCAAAAGGGACAAAACAACAAATCGGTCTTTCTGAAATCACAAAAGATGGAGAATACAATTTTGTATCTAATGTTTCAAAAGTACTTCCTGCAGGTGACAAAAAATTAGAAGAATGCAAAGGAAAAGTAATCAATGATTACCAACAAAATTTGGAAGAAAATTGGATTAGTAATCTAAAAAAAGAGTTTAAAGTTGAAATAAACCAAGAGATTCTCGCAAAAGTAAAAAATGAAATACAACGTAAATAAAAACATGAAACAGCCTTCAAAATACATTTTTCTATCGATTTGTTTTTTATTATTTTCGATACATTACACAAGTGCACAAGAAATCATAGTTGAAAAAGATACCGTAAAAAAAGTTGTAGTACCCAACCTAAACACTAGACAAAAAATTGACGGAATTGTTGCCAACGTAGGAGATTATATTGTTTTAGATTCAGATGTTGATAAAGCATTTATTGAGATTTCAGCCCAAGGCGGATCTACAAAAGACATTACAAGATGTCAAATGTTAGGTAAACTTCTTGAAGATAAATTATACGCACACCAAGCCATTCAAGATAGTATTGTGGTTACCGACTCTGAAATTAAATCAACCATGAGTGATAAAATTTCTAGTATGGTTGAGCAGGTTGGCGATATGAAAAAAATCTTGAAATTCTATAACAAAGAAAGCGAAGAAGACTTTAAAGCCTATTTTTTCGAAATTTTGAAAGAAGGAAAATTGGCATCAGAAATGCAGAAAAAAATTATTGATGGTGTAGAAATTACTCCAGAAGAAGTTAGAACTTTTTTTAAAACAATACCAGAATCTGATTTGCCCGTTTTTGGAGCCGAAGTAGATGTAGCACAAATTGTTGTCATGCCAAAAATAACGGATGAAGAACGACAAAAAGTGATTGATAAACTCAAAGGATTTAAAAAAGAAGTGCTTGCTGGTGGGAGTTTTGCTACAAAAGCAGTTTTGTATACCGAAGATCCAGGAACAAAATCAAACGGTGGTTTTTATAAAATGAATCGTAAAACTCCTTTTGTAAAAGAGTTCAAACAAGTTGCTTTTTCATTATTAGAAGGCGAAATATCAGAGCCTTTTGAAACACAATATGGGTATCACATCATAATGGTTGAAAAAATCAAAGGGCAAGATGTTGAATTACGTCACATATTAATGTCACCAAAGTTTTCAGAAGTTTCAGTGAAAGAAGCAAAAGAAAAACTAGCATTGGTAAGAACTCGAATCATAGAAAAAGCCATAACTTTTGGAGATGCTGCTAGAACCATTTCTGACGAAAAAGAAACCCGTGCTAATGGAGGTCAATTGATTAATCCAAAAACTCAAGATACACATTTTGAACTAACAAAAATGGATCCTGTTTTATATGGTCAAATTTCGGGTCTAAAAGACAAAGAAATTTCTCAACCCATTTTAGATGAAGATGAAAAAGGAGTCAAGAAATTCAAGATAATTACAGTAACAAATCGTGGAGCAGATCACAAAGCAGATTATGTTAAAGATTATTTGAGAATAAAAGAAATTGCTTTAAAAGAAAAACAAATCAAAGCAATTGGCAAATGGACAGAAGAAAAAATTAAAGAAACGTTCATAAAAATAAATGCTGATTACAAAGATTGTGCTTTCACAAACAACTGGGTAAAAAGATAATTTTGGTTTTAAAAAAACTTATAATTCATAATTCATAATTTTTAAACATGTCAGACGTAACTGCAATACAGAATTTAGTTCAAAAAAGATTAGAGTTAAAAAAAGAAATATCAAAAATAATAATAGGTCAAGACGCAGTTGTTGATCAAATTTTGTTAAGTATTTTTTCTGGAGGTCATGCACTTTTAGTCGGTGTTCCTGGATTAGCAAAAACGTTGATGGTAAACACCATCTCTCAAGCATTGGGTTTGAATTTCAAAAGAATTCAATTTACACCAGATTTGATGCCATCTGATATACTTGGTAGCGAAATTTTAGATGAAAATCGTCAATTTAGATTCATAAAAGGACCTATTTTTTCAAATATAATCCTAGCAGATGAGATTAATAGAACACCACCAAAAACTCAAGCGGCACTTTTAGAAGCTATGCAAGAACGTTCTGTTACAATTGCAGGACAAAACTATAAACTTGATTTACCCTATTTTGTTTTAGCGACACAAAACCCAATCGAGCAGGAGGGAACCTATCCTTTACCCGAAGCACAGTTAGATCGTTTTATGTTTGCCATAAAACTTGATTATCCAACATTTCAAGAAGAAGTTCAGGTTGTAAAAAGTACTACTTCTGATGTGAAACAAACTATTAATCCACTGTTTTCTGCTCAAGAAATTATTGATTTTCAAGATTTGATTCGTCGAATTCCTGTAGCTGATAATGTGATTGAATATGCAGTTACTTTAGTGAGTAAAACAAGACCAAACAATCCGCTTTCAAATGAATTTGTAAAAAACTATTTAGATTGGGGAGCAGGACCAAGAGCATCTCAAAGTTTGATATTAGCGGCCAAAACAAATGCCGCTTTCAACGGAAAATTTTCTCCAGATATTGAAGATGTTAAAGCAGTAGCAACTGGAATTTTACGACATAGAATTATCAAAAATTATAAAGCAGATGCCGAAGGAATTACTGAAGAAATTATAATCGATAAATTATTATAGTCTTCAAAATTGAAAATATAAAAAATCCTAACCAATTTTAAATTAGTTAGGATTTTTAATTTATTTTTCATTATCGTCTAATAAAACCAACATATGGTCGCTAAAGGACAAAAATAAAAATCTAACTTATTAATTAACAATACTTAATCTCTACAAGATATACTCAGTTAGGAATTAAATCTTGGTAGTTGAAATAGAGTTTACCCAGTAAAAAAGTGTCCCGTAGGAAACTATATTTATTGATAAAATCATAACTGTTTAAATTTTTATCGGACAACAATGTTTATTTTTATTAAAACACTAATGAATTGTTTAAGTTATTATGTTTTTGAATTACAATTTCGAAGTTTCATTAATTAACCGAATAGGATCATTGTAAATTAGTTTCATAAACATGACTTCCACAAATGATGTATATTTTTTATTACCACATTCATACCACCAAATTGATTTGTATTGAACCTTATTTTTTTCCATTTTTACAAACCAAATTTTTTCATTATTAATCGTAATTTCTTTTGATTCAGTGATAATGTATCCATCACCTATCCAGCAAATTAATGGTTTGTGTGAAGGGGTTTTGATGTAGATTAATGCCTCTGGAGTCTCAATCTTAAAGACTTCTTTGTTGAACCAACTTCCTTTATCTAAATTGTATTTCGGATTCAAATTTACAAGTAAATCGTCATTTTGTGGGTTCTTTATTTCTAGACTCGTAATGGATATAATAACAAACATTAAAAAAAATCCAAAATAATTTTTGTATTCCTTCAATTTCAATGAACTCAAAGTCTTTTGATGGATTAGTCTAGGTAATTCCTCTGAAATTTTTGGTTTTATATATTTGATAATAAAAATCATGGGTAAAACTTGATAAAAAGCAAAACATAGAAGTCCAACAGAATAATGCAAAGTGTTTTCTTGAGTGCAATTGAAAATTATAAGAGTTACTATTCTAAAATAATTCGAAATAACATTTAGAACAATAATTGTAAAACAAAAACCAACAATCTGTAGAATACTAAAAAAATATTTTTGTTTTTTTTCTTCAAATGTTAATAGCAATCCGCCAGTTAATAATCCAGTTTTGAACATCGACAATCCCATACATGCTGTATCGATAGTAATTTTAGAGTCTTTGATAAAGAAGTTAACACCTTCGATTCTATCAATATGCAATAAATCACCTAATGTTACATAAACAATATGACACAAACTCTGTTTTATTTCAGAAGTTAAATGTTCAAAAAATTTATTAAAAATAGAAGAAAATAGTAGAATACAAATAAATGCTATAAACGAAAATTTTTTTGTAAATTGATGAAAAATTAAACAAACAAAAAGTAATAAAGACAAAAAATGTAATGATTTTGTGTGCAATCGAAAACTAATAAATTCGAATAAGAAAATTAAAAATAGTAATAAATAATTGACTTTTAAATTCGTTTTTTGACTACCAAAAATAAAAAACAATACCGAGAAAATAATTCCAAACAAGTCTGAGTATAATCCAAAAATCAAAACACTATAATTCATTGCAAACAAACCAATTATTGCCAGTGTTGTAATTTGGATTTTATATCTGAAAATGAAGTCGAACATATTAATATTTTCTTTCAATCATGATTGCTTAAATACTGATTTTTTGTCTTCGATAATAAATTAAAATTATTGTTAAACCTATAATAATTAATGCCCATTCATGCGGTTCTGGAACTGCACCATGATTATTTATTGACGCATTCCCCAAAGTATTAACATTTTTTTCAATACCATTTTCTTTATAATCAGCATCGGTTTCAAGAACTATCAATGACGAAATAGGTGATACAATATTTGCGTCTTTTGCTAAATCTACATATTTGTTTTGTGTTAAAGAATCGTTTTGAATTGCAACCTGGTCCTCTAAAACTTTACCAAAAGCATACATTCTGTAGATGTGGTCAGAGCCATTATTTTTGATAACATTCGTAATTGGATTTTTTTGAATTGCAATATTTGCGGGTTCAATATTTATCAAATTTTCGGCAGTTTTTAATTCGATGAATTTGTTTTCTTTTATTAGTTTTATACAATTTTGTAAATCAGTTTTTACATACGAAACATATTTTTGTTCTTTTAAAGTTTGCCAAAACGGATTTAAGTTTTCAGAAATATTGATCACTCGAATATTTTTTTGTTTAGTATTTAGTTTCAATTTTCTCATAAATTCTGTTGAATCTAACTCTTCAAAGTTGGCCGAATAATCAAAACATTTGGTGATTACTAAACTGTTTTCGTTGAGTTTATAAAATGGCAAAAGTGAATAGCTTAAACTTTCGAATCTTGTAAAAATGTTTTCGTAATTATTTTTATTGATTTCTATTTTTTGATTATTTATCAAAACAAAATAATTTTCTTTGGCTTGATAAACAAGATCTCTAACCTCATTCTTTGTCCAACTATTATTCAAGTCTAAAACAATTTCATTTGGGATAAAAGTAATTTTTTGAGATTGAATTTCATTAATTTTATAAGCATTTTCTTTCCAGACAAAAGTATTTTTAAAGGCATCATTATTGATTGCCATTTCAATTTTCCAATCATCAAGTCCCGTCGAATTATTAATGTAAAAACTATTAACTAATTCAAAATTTTTCGAAGCCTCAAATTTTTCATTTCCGTCCATTTGAATTCTTGAAATTGTTTTGGCAGCACTCAAGTTTGGACCTTTTACATTCAAACTTTGATAAAACATTTTATTGTTTTTTACTTTTAATGGCGTTGTAAAACCGCATTTGAAAGTTCTTGGTAAATCGAACGAAACAGGAAAAACCCTAACGACTACTTTGTTTCCCTCTCTCCATTGCATCAATGATGGATCACGCATTTCAATACCAACAATTTTTTTGTAGGCGGCTTTTGCTTTTTCTTTTGTTGTTAAAACCCCTTTGCGTTCCACGCCATTAACCCAAAGCGATAATGATGTAGCAACAGAACCTTCGGGCAATTGAAATGAATAAATGGCTTCACCTTGTCCCCAGTTTTTTTCTGTACAGGCAATATCCATTGTTATTTCAGTATATGCTAAACGATTATCAGTATAGATTTTCACATCTTCTTTGATGTTTTTAGTATATAAATCCTTTCCATTCCATAATTGCTCCTCAGTTTCTAATCTTTTGTCAAAACTTGATTTTAAAATATTAATACGATCATTATCAGACAAATCCAATTGATTTATAAATACAAAAGCCATATTTATTAATGGATCATGCGTTTTTCTATCGTTGTATTGTTGCATGTTCCCAAAATTATCTAATCCACGAAATTCAAAAAAATTGTCAGTTGAAATGTAAACAATATCCTTTTTTAGTAAAATTTCATTTAAGAAATTAGGTTTCAAATTTTGTGAAATAGTAATGTAATTTGGTAAATCATTATTTATATTTTCAAATGAATTGGTGATTGAGTATTTTCCGATTTTGTTACTTTCATTATTTAAAGCAATTGTAAAAAGAATGAATCCAATTATTGTTGAAGCAAAACCCATTGCAAATGGTAAAATAGATTTCTTGTTTTCAGAAAATATTTTGTACAAAGTCGTTGAATGACTTATTGTTACAATCATTGGAACTAAACCATAGAAACCTAAACCTAAAGCAATAGTTCCAATTGCTGAAATTGGTGCAAACGGTAAAAGATAAACTAAGTAATAAACTATTAGTGAAATTGTAAAACCGTTTAAAAAAAAGGCTAAATTTGAAATTAGTCGATTCTTATAGTGACTGTAAATCACAAAATTTGATAAGCAAAACAAAAAAGTAACCACGTAAACCCAAACAGGTAAATTTTCGAATATATTAATGAAAACGTTAGTTGAAAAACAACCAATGAACCAGTTCAAAAATAAAAATGGTAATAAATGAAGGAATTTCTGTCTACTTTTAATTATATTGAATGTTACTATCAAACTGAAAATAAACTCAATCGCAATATTAAAAAAGCATAAAAATTGTAGTTTTTCACTATCGTACCTGCTCCCGATTAACGAACTTGTCAACATTAAAATGCTTAATAATGTTACTATTAAACTTGCTTTAACTCCAGTTTTTTTTTTAAAATCTTTGATTTCTTTGATAATTTCCATTCGATAATTTATTAAATTAAAAGTACTTTGAATTGCAAAGTTAATTATTTATTTTAATTACAGATGATTTTTGAAGTTTTTTTTTAATATTTCACATCCTAACAGGTTTTTAAAAACCTGTTAGGT
>JANPDC010000141.1:0-13445 GCA_031431275.1 Bacteroidota bacterium | reverse complement strand
GACCATTGATGGTATTCCAACTTATAGTTGTAGTTTGAGAAAAACTTTCAAAGCAAATTAATATGGTTAATAAAACTCTAATTTTGAACCGTATGTTTTTTATTGTTTTCAAATCACTAAAATTATAAAAATTATTGTTTTATGAAGTTTTAAAAACAGTAACACTCAAAGGCGGCAAAACTAATTCGGCAGAAAACTCTCGCCCGTTCCACATTGTTGCGTCAATCTTAATTGCTTTTGCATTGGTTACACCACTTCCTGAATATTTAACTTCATCGGAATTGAAAATCTGTGTTAGTTTTCCTTTTTTTGGAACACCAATTCTATAATTTCCTCGAACAATTGGCGTGAAATTACATACTATAATTAAGTCATCTTTTGGGTCATTTCCTTTTCTGATATAAGACATTACTGCATTTTGATGATCGGAATAATTAATCCATTCGAAACCTTCTTGAGAAAATTGTTTTTCATGCAATGCTGGATAGGTTTTATAAAGTGCATTTAAATCTGTTATGACTTGTTTTATTCCTTTATGATATCCAAATTCTAGCAAATACCATTGTAAACTTCCTTCAAAATTCCATTCTGCACTTTGCCCGAATTCAGAACCCATAAACAATAATTTTCCACCAGGATGTGTGAACATATAACCATACAACAAACGAAGATTTGCAAATTTTTGCCATTCGTCGCCCGTCATTCTTCCCGCTATAGATTTTTTGCCATATACAACCTCATCATGTGAAAGTGGTAGCATAAAATTTTCAGTAAAAGCATAGGTCATCGAAAAAGTCAAATCGTTTTGATGATATTTTCGATACACAGATTCTTTTTGAAAATATTCGAGTGTATCGTGCATCCAGCCCATCATCCATTTCATTCCAAAGCCTAAACCACCCATTGATGTTGGTCTTGAAACCATAGGGAAACTGGTGCTTTCTTCTGCAATGGTTTGTACTCCATCAAAATTTGAATAAACGGCTTCATTAAAATCTTTTAGGAAACTAATCGTATCTAAATTTTCACGACCGCCAAATTCATTAGGTTCCCATTCGCCGTCTTTTCGCGAGTAATCTAAATATAACATTGACGCTACGGCATCAACTCTCAATCCATCTACATGATAATGTTGCAACCAAAATATTGCGTTTGAAATCAAAAAGGAACGAACTTCATTTCGACCATAATTAAACACTAAACTTTTCCAATCTGGATGATATCCTTTTCTACGATCTGGATGTTCAAAAAGATTTGATCCGTCAAAAAAACCTAAACCATGTGCATCGTCAGGAAAATGAGATGGAACCCAATCCAAAATTACTCCAATTCCTGCTTGATGAAATTTATCGACCAAGAACATAAAATCTTGAGGATTTCCGAATCGAGAAGTTGGTGCAAAATAACCCACTAGTTGATAACCCCAAGACGGATCATATGGATATTCCATGATTGGCATAAACTCCACATGAGTAAAACCTGTTTCTTTTACATAGGCAACCAATTCGTCTGCCAATTCTTTATAGGTCAAAAAATTCCCTTCTGAATTGCGTTTCCAAGAACCTAGATGAACTTCATAAACAGAGTAGGGTTTATCTAAACCGTTTTTGTCTTTTCGAGTGTCCATCCATTTTTTGTCTTTCCAAGTATAGTCCAAATCCCAAACTACTGATGCAGTATGTGGTGGGTGTTGACAGAACAAAGCAAATGGATCTGCTTTTTCGGTTATGATTCCGTTGTTATTGGATTGTATTTTATATTTATAAGTACATCCTTTTTCAACATTTGGAATAAATCCTTCCCAAATTCCCGATGCATCCCAACGAACTTCGAGTTGATGTTCGCCTTGTATCCAATAATTAAAATCTCCAACTACAGAGACTGAACGTGCCGATGGAGCCCAAACTGCAAAATACACCCCTTTAATTCCATCTTTTTCTAAGTGATGTGCTCCAAGTTTTTCGTGTAATCGAAAATGTTTTCCTGCTTTGAAAAGATTGATATCGAAATCTGTAAATAGCGAATATGATTGTACTTTGTTCATTGGTTTGTTTTTTATAGCCCTTTTAGGACTTAGAACCCTAAAAGGGCTGTTCTGATTTTAATTTGTTTCAAACTCCATTATACTAGCGATTCCGGTTAACGGAATTACTGCCCAACGAGGGCGTGAGTTCAACTCATAACCCAATTCGTAAACTGCTTTTTCAAGAATACAGTATTTCAATAAAAAATCGATTTCTTTTCGATAACCAATGTTGAGGTTACCGCCTTGAGCAACTTCTGTATAAGTGTTTAGAAAAACACCTACAAAATATTTGAATAAAATTTCTCCGGCTTGAAACAATTCTTTTTGTTCGTATGGATATTTTTCTTTGTTGTTAAAAATGGTGGCATAAATTGAATAATGAAACGATCGAAACATTCCAGCTACATCTTTTAATGGTGGCTGTTTCACTTTTCGATCTCGAATTGTTGATTCTGGTTCTCCTTCGAAATCTAGCAACCAAAAATCATCTCCATTAACTAAAACCTGACCCAAATGATAATCCCCATGAATTCTGATACGTTCCGATTTCATTTTTGTCCAATCAAAATCTAGAAATAATTTTCTGATTTCTTTTTTGTTATCTAAAAACTGATTGGCTAATTCTAATGCCAAACCATCGAGTTTGTGCAAATTATTTTCGAGAATATTCAATCTGTTTTGAAACTGATAGGTCAACCTGTTTTTTAGCCAAACGGTATAATCGCCATTGTATGTTGTTGGTGTAAAGGCTGTATCATGAATATCGCCACCTAAAGCAATGTGCATTTCGGCTGTTCGAGTTGCTAAGGTGTTAATTCTTAGAAAAATACTCAAACCCGCCCAATCGATTATTTCGTGAGGAACTTCATTGATTTTTAATCTTTTAAATAATTCAACATCAGGAAGTTTAGCAACTTTAATTTTTTTAGTTTTTAGATTATCAAAAATTCGATCTGTTTCTTCTAACATAAACTGCCAAGCATCACCTTGATTTGGTACCAATTCTTGCATCAATCCTAATGTTATATTTCCTTCTGAAAGTACAACACTAATACTTCCTGTGTAGGCTGGCGAAGATTTAAAATCCATTCTTTCCGTGAGAAAACGACTAATTTCGTAATCTGGATTGGTACTTATGTAAATACGTCTGAAAATCTTTAGAACCGAAGTGCCGTTGTAAATAATAGAAGTATTACTTTGTTCGACTCCCATAAATTTAGACGAAACATATTCTTTGTCTAAGAAATTTTTTCCTTTGTGAAAACGAAGTTTAGATTCTTCTTTTTCGCCCGCATTGACAATTTTATCAAACAATAATTTTTTAAAATCTTCTTGATGAAGCGCATCAACTAAAAAACCGTCAACACCATTCATTTTTACTGGTGCAATAATAGTATTCGTGTCCAGATCTTCTTCTTTCATGAAGGAAATGGGCATAAAATAGTGTTGATAAAAGGCTTCTTTAAAATTTACTTCCATTAAAACACCATAATAAGTATTTTTTTTAGAAGTTACTTTAAACCAATCTACGACTTCAATATATTTTAGTGTACTGGCTTTCCCTCCATACCAACGTTTGTTAACGATATAGTTTTCTAGAATATCCGATGAAAAAACTTTTAGAAAATCGCTATCTTCAAAAGCATTTTTCCAATCGACTTTGAAAATAAAAGGATTTTGAAATCCGTCTTCGTTGATTTTATTTTCTTTCATAAAAATAAATATTAATGGTCAATAACATAACCAAAGTTTAGCGTTGAATTTTGAATAAATGAAAAGGTAATTCAGGCGAAAGTGCTACAAAATTCCATTCTTTATCCCAATAATAGGTGTTTCCTGTAATTAAATCAATAACATTAATTGGTTGATTTCCAATTTTTTCCATTGGAATTCGAACCATGGCTTGTGATTTGTTTTCAGAATCTAAACTAACAACCATCAAGGTTTCGTTTTGTAAATCATCATCAAATTTATAATATGATATTACTTTTTCGTTATTTGTTTCACAAAAAACAATGTTGTTGGTTTGTTGCAAGGAGTTTTGTTCTTTTCTGATGTGATTTATTCTTGTTATCAACATCGTTAATTTGTTTTTGATGTTCCAATCCCAATGATAGACTTCATATTTTTCTGAATCTAAATACTCCTCTTTCCCCGAAGCCATTGGCGCGGAAACCATGTACTCGTACACAGGACCATATATTCCAACGCTAGAACTCAAAGTTGCTGCCAAGAAATATTTTTGAAGATGTACAGACTCATTTCCTCCTTGCAAAGCAAATGGATTAATATCGGGTGTGTTGGGCCAAAAGTTTGGTCTGTAGAATTCTTTTTGTTCAGTTTGGGTTAATTCTTCTACATATTGGGTTAATTCTTTCTTTGAATTTCTCCAAGTAAAATACGTGTATGATTGAGAAAATCCTTGTTTTGCTAGTTCATTCATTATTTTTGGACGTGTAAATGCTTCTGCAAGAAACAATACATCGGGGTGTTTTTTCTTAATTTCAGCAATCAACCAACCCCAAAAATAAAATGGTTTTGTGTGAGGATTATCAACTCTGTAAACTTTTATATTACATTCTTCTATCCAAAAAAGTGCGGCGTCTAAAAGTTCCTTCCAAAGGTTTTTCCAATCCGAACTCTCGAAATATATGGGTTGAATGTCTTGGTATTTTTTTGGAGGATTCTCAGCATATTGTACCGTTCCGTCTGGTCTCCACTTGAACCATTGTGGAAAATCTTTCACATACGGATGATCTGGAGCGGCTTGTAAAGCATAGTCCATGGCTACTTCAATACCCAAATCTTGTGCTTTTTTTACTAATTTTTTAAAATCCTCGATAGAACCTAATTCAGGATGGGTTGATTTGTGTCCACCATGATGAGACCCAATTCCCCATGGTGATCCAACATCACCTTCTGAAGCATTGGTTGCATTGTTTTTACCTTTTCTGTTAACTTCTCCGATAGGATGAATTGGCGGAAAATACAAGGTATCAAAACCCATTTCTGCAACCCGAGGCAACAAAGCCTCACAATCTTTAAAAGTTCCATGCTTTCCTGGTACTGATGATGCTGAACGAGGAAAAAATTCATACCAAGTTGAAAACAATGCTTTTTTTCGGTCTACATAAACCTTGAGTTCCATAGATTTATTTTCGATAAAACGAATTGGATATTTTTTGAAAAGTTGAGTCAATTCTAAAGAAGTGGCTTCTTGAATGGCTTTATCATATTCTTTTTCGTCAACAAAAAGTTTAGCAACTTTTTTCAAATATTCCTTTTCGGAGGTTTCAGCCAATTTTAGAATAGCATTTACATATTCAGCACCTTCTAACAACTCTGATTTTACATATTGATTGTCATGGATTTTTCTTTCAGTTCCATGCTGCCAATTCAAGGCATAATCAACCCAACCTTCAATAAAATAGGTGTAATCGCCTTGTTTTTCAACATAGAATTGAGCAGACCAAGCATCATTTTCGGTTGGTTTCATTCGAACCTCTTGCCATTTTTTGTCTTTTTCGTGCTTAAATTTCACACAACATTCGAGAACATCGTGTCCATCTGAAAAAACATCGGCAGTTATATTGACTTTTTGTCCAACAATTCTTTTAATAGCGAAAGCACCACCATCCAATTGAGGAAGTACATTTTCGATTATAATTCGGGTTTGATTCTGCATTTTTTAGTAAATTTGAAAAATCTAAAATTAGTAAAAAAAACAGAATATCATAATTTACATTTAAAATTATTAAAATGACAAAAAAGAGCACTAAAAACAATGATTTATTGAAAATTCCTAGAATAATTATACTAACTGGTGCATTTTTATCTTTTATTTCATCTAAACTAGCGGTTTTGTATTGTGCTAAATTGTTTACAACACCTTTGAAATATAAAATTCCGAAACGCGAAATCGAAATGGACTCCAAAAGTGTTCAAAGAACAATCTATATTCCATCAATTAAAAAAGAGATTCGGGTTTATGAATATGGACAAAGCGATAAAAAAATCTTGCTTGTTCATGGTTGGTCTGGTCGCGGAACACAATTGTTTAAATTTGCGGATGAACTCTTGAAATTAGGCTATTCGGTTGTAAGTTTTGATGCTCCAGCTCATGGAAAATCAGGTTCAAATTCAACAATTATGTTGGAATTCATTGCTGTAATACAAGAACTCGAAAAACTTTATGATGGATTTGAAGGTGCAATAGGACATTCGCTGGGAGGAATGTCATTATTAAATGCTGTGAGTCGAGGCGTAAAAATTCCTAAAATGGTGGTGATTGGATGTGGCGATACGATACAAGAAATATTAGATGTATTTGTTTTGAAATTAGAATTAAATCCCAAAATTGCTTTTGGAATGAAAAAGCACTTTGAGAAACAATTTGGAGAATCGATGGAAAATTATGCTGGAAGCGAAGCCGCTAAAAATGTCAAAATTCCAACATTGGTGATACATGACGAAAATGATTATGAAGTTTTAGTAGATTGCTCTAAAAATATTCATAAAAATTTATCAAACGGAATCATAGAAATAACTCAAGGACTCGGACATCGAAAAATTTTAGGAAATTCAAAAGTGATTGAATTAGCAGTGGAATTTGTTAGAAATTAGAACAAAACCATTCATCGTGTTTTTTTGACTTTAATCCCTATTTCAATTGCATTTAATTTTTATAATTATCTTTGTAAAAACTAAAAAAACTGTTGGAAATGAAGTTAAAATTTTACTTAATCCTAATTTCTTTTTTTTGTGTTAATCAACTGAAATTAAACGCGCAAACTGTAGTTATTACGGATCAAAATTCCAATACTGGAACAATAAATATCGATTGTAATTACAATTTTATTCCGCCCAAAAAAGTTCGCTTAACGGCTACTTTTCCTGACTTAAAAACATCGACTAATTATACTGTTGCAACGGCAGTTTATGCTCCTATTGGAAACTTCACTCAAGGAACACCCGTAATTTTTCTGGCAGACGATTCTTGGAGTTCGAATATTCCCATTACGTTTCCGTTTTGTTTCTATGGCAATCAATTTACGACGCTAAATGTTACTGATAACGGCATTGTACGTTTTGGATACAATAGTGCTACAGCCGAATCGGCTCCTCAAACAGTTTCGAACCCAACACCAAGTTCGGGGTTAACAAAAAACGTAATTTTTGGAGGTTTTCAAGATATGATAAATATTCCTGTAGCCTTTGGTTGTGCGGTTGGACAAGATTGTGGAACGATTTCTACTTTTGTAACAGGAGTTGCTCCGTTTAGAAAATTTATAGTCAATTATAAAGATGTGAATCATTTTAATTGTGATGGTTTCAATACCAAAAAATCTACTTTTCAAATTGTTTTGTACGAAACAACTAATGAAATTGATATTAATGTTAAAGACAAACCCTTCACATGTAGCGCAAATGGTACACCAAATTCGCTGTTAGGATTAAACAATTCAGACGGAAGTCTTGGTATTGCTCCACCCAACCGAAATACAAGTTATTGGAACGCTCAAAACGAATCGTATAAATTTACTCCATCGGGAACAAGCGCAACCACTTTACAATGGTTTGATTCTTTGGGAACGCTAATTGGAACTGCAAATCCAATTGATGTTATTCCGACCAGCAATACTTCCTATTCAGTCAAAGTAAATTACAATACCTGTGTTCCGCAACAAATTACAGATGATATTGATGTTGTTTTCGATTTGAATTATCCAGTAACGCCTGATATTATAAAAAATATTTGTGATATCGTTCCGCCATTTTTTAGTCAAATAGTCAATGTTGAAAGTTTTGTTCCTGTAATTCCAGGAAGAGTGAATACATTTTACAATTCTGCAGCCGAAGCTAATGCCGATTTAAATGCACTTCCTAACATGAATGCAGTTTTAATTTCTACTCAATCGCAGGTTTTCTATTATCGTGTAACGCAAGGAATTTGTTATTCTGTTGGAAAAATAACCATCAATTTATTTAAAACACCAACAATAATAGATCAAGATATTTTTGTTTGTGATACCAATAATGACAATTCCGAAACTGTAAATTTAGCAACACTTACTTCTCAATTAGTAGGCCTAGACCCATCGTTTTCGGTTGTTTATTATCAAAATTTACCAAATGCCACAACAGGAACAAATCCTTTCAATTCGGCTACTGTAACTACAATTCCTGGTTTTTACGATGTGTATATTCGAACTATAAATCCCTTAAATCCTGATTGTTTTAGTATTAGTAAAATAACAATCAAGTTATTACCAAAATTAGTTTTAGCACCAATTGCGACTTTTTGTATCGCTGATCCCGATTTTAATAACCAACAAGTTTACCCAAATCTAAACGCAATTCCTGTAACGGTTACTACTGGGCCATTAAACCCAACTTTAAGTTATTATACTTCGGCTTTAGACGCACAAAACGGTACAAATCCTGTATCTAATTTAAATTATAATGTGGTAATAACACCGCCAGCAACTATAGCAACATTGTATATTCGAGCCGATGCTCCCGGATTTTGTCCTACTTTTCAACCTGTTCAAATTACATTTTGTATTGCCGATGGAACTGATGGTGGTGGACCAGGAGGAAACGGTGGTTTTGGTGGCATTGGCGTTTGCATTAATGCTGGCGATCCAATTCCTAATGTAAATTTGAATACTATTTTTACCAATGTTGTTGCGCCTTTATTACCAACACCACTTGGTTTTTACACAACGCTGATAGGCGCACAAACTCAAAATCCTTTAGTTCAATTAACACCTGCACAAGTCGCAAACTATTTGCCAGCAGACCCTGCTCCTGCTTTATTTATTGAAATTTGGGTGCGATTTGTTGATACTAATGGCATTGTTGGAATCCGAAAAATTATTATTCCGTTTAAAATAAAAACGATAAATCCTGTTCAAGATATTCCTGTTTGTGATATTTATAATAATGGTTCAGAAACGGTACTTTTGGCTCCTTATATTGCCCTAATTCAAGCAGCAAATCCTGGTCAAAACATTACGTGTCATCTCACTTCAAATTTCAGTACACCAGCCATAACGCAAGTTAACGTAACCTCGCCTTTTACCATTGTATATGTAAAAGTAAACTCGTTTGGTTGTGTTTCTACCTATGATTTGAAATTTATTCTAACGCCTTTTGGAATACGACCAGTTCAATTGAAACAAGTTTGTGATATTGGTACCGACGGTAGTGAACCTTATAATTTGAATGCTTTAATTCCAAATTTAATTCTAGGATTTACAACACCAATTCTAACTTTTCATTCGACTTTAAATGGTGCTTTTGATGAAACAAATCTCATTCCAAATGCCACTACAAATTATCCTGTAACAGCCACAACGCAAGTTTGGGTTCGTATAGAAGATGCACCAAATTGCCCTACAATTATCAGATTGGATTTTGGTTTTTTTAATTCTGTTGATGTAAATCCGATAGGAATTCAAGAATTTTGCGATGTGGATGGCGACGGTAAAGTTATGTTCGATTTAAACCCAATGGTTACTTCGATAGTTATTCCAATTGCTGGCGTAACCATAACTCAAAAATTATATTATGATTTGCCATCGGCACAAACAAACAATCCTGTTGGAGAAATTTTACCCATAAACTGGGCGACTTTTATTTTCGACAATACAGTTGTGACCAATGGTTTTATTTATTTGTATTTAAAAAATGAATTCACCGGTTGCGAGCGAATTGTTCCCATTGCGATTCAACTTAATTCGTTTCCAGTCGCTACAAATCCAACGGTTTCGAAATGTGATTTCGAGAATAATGGTATAGAACTCATTCCATTAATGTCAGTTTTTAATCCTCAAATTACAACAAACTACATTTTATATAATTTCAAATATTTCTTGAATCTAGCCGATGCAACCGCAGGAACTCCTGAAATTATTCCGAATTACTCAGTTTCTAACAATCAAATTGTTTATGTAGCCATTTCAAGTGGAACTGTTCCTGGCTGTTCTAAAATAATTCCGATTACAATCGAATTGAAACAATCGCCAATAGTTACCAACCTAACGCCACTGATTTGTGATAATTTGGGTGATGCAACCGAGTTAATCAATTTGAATACCTATCAAAATCAAATTGTAACTACTCCTGCAAATTATACGTTTAGTTATTATGCTTTTTTGAATGATGCACTTATTTCAAATAATGCAATTTCGAATAGTTACACGGCGAACTTCAATACAGGAACCAATCTTTCGGGAACGGTTTATGTTCGTGTTCAAAATTTAGTAGGTGGTTGTTTTTCTATTGCTACCATAATATTTCGAAGAAAACCGTTGATTGATGCTTTTGATACCATTGGTTATGCTTGCGATATTTCGTTAGGAAATCAACTTGAAGGATTATTCAATTTACCATCTTATATTCCTAGAATTGCTGGAAACGGAATGATTGTAAATCCAGCAAATTATACTATTTCGTATCATAATACTCTGGCGACGGCAACTTCTGGAACACTTCCAATTTTAAATCCAACTGCTTTTCCTGTTTTTGCTTTACAAACATCGTATGTTTATGTTCGATTTTTTGATGCCGTTTCAGGGTGTTTTACAGTAAAAAGATTGGAACTTCAAATTTATGATTTACCAAAATTTGTGAATAAAACGTTGGACATTTGTGATGATAACCTTGACGGAATTTACTCTGTAAATCTAACTACATTGAATGGTTTGGTGGTTTTAATTCCTGCTCCGTTTACCTTCAAATATTATTTAATAGAAAGTGATGCCTTGGCAAACAACGGAAATTTTATAACCAATTTTACTAATTATGTAGTTAATGTGGCGAGTTTTCCATTGAGAATTTATGTGCAAGGAACCAATGTAAATGGCTGTATTAAAGTGAAATATGTACAATTAGAAAACAAACCGCAAGTGCCACTTTTGGTCAATACCAAAGAATTATTGAAATGCGACGATAATAACGACGGCATTTCAAACTTCAATCTGACTGATGCACAACCGTTTTTTACAAATCAAGTTGGCGTGACATTTACCTATTTTAGAACGCTGACAGAAATGCAAGCCAACAACCCAGCGAATGCAATTGTAAACCCAAGTTCTTATACCAATTCTGCGACAAATCCAATTATTGTTTATGTTCGATTGTCTTCGCCTGCGACCAATTGCGACTCTTATGGCATTATAAATTTGAATGCTTTTTATAGAATTTATAATTTTACAGCACCAATAACCCTTTGCGATAACAATGCCGATGGATCTGAAACGATAAATTTGGTTCAAACTACATTTGGCATTATTGCGCCATTAACCAATGCCAATGTAACTTTAAGTTTTTATTTTTCTGTTGCCGATGCTTTGGCTGGAACAGGAAATATTCCGAATCCTACTTCGTATTTGTTTACCAATTTTGCAACTGCCATTTATGTGAAAATTACTGATAATGTGACGCTTTGTTCTTCGGTAGAAAAATTGAATTTTGTCCATCCAAATCCAATTTTAATCAATAATTCTGAAGCAAGTTTGTGCGATTCGGATAGAAATGGTTCAGAAAGTTTCAATTTGACGAACTATTTTGGGCAAATGACTATTTTGCCAAATACTCCATCAAATTATACCATTACAAGTTATCTAACTCAAAGTTTAGCCAATGGAGGCTTGGTTATCAATCAAATTTCGAACACAAATTTTCTTGTAAACCAACCTTTACAAACCGTTTACATTCGTTTTGTAGACGCTAACGGATGTTTTTCAGTAAAAGCATTAACATTGAAAGTGATTCCGTTACCCAATCCGCAAACACCTGCTGATTTGATTTTATGTGACGATGTTGCGAATCCGACTTCAACTTTGGTCGAAAATTTCAATATTACAGCCAATGCAACCACAATTCAAAACGGAAATACAAATACAATTTTAACCTATCACGTTTCGGAAGCAGATGCACTTTTGGGTCAAAATCCAATTACTTCAAATTTAACAAATTACCAAAGTCCAACAGCCACTATTTGGGTTCGAGTGACCACAAATCCTGGAAGTTCGGTAGTTTCATGTGCGGTAATTGTACGACAAAAATTAATCGTAAATCCTTTACCTATTGCTGGAACTACAACTACTTTTTATAGTTGTAAAAATTCTGGATCAACCGAAGCCACTTTTCAATTGTCTACAAAAAATTCTGAAGTTTTGGCTGGGCAGGATGCATCACAATTTACTGTAACCTATCATTTGTTACAAACTGATGCAAAAACTGGAGCCAACCCACTTCCGTTAACTTTCAATAGTATTTCGCAAACCATTTGGGCAAGTATTCGAAATAATGTTACAAATTGTAGAAATACTTCTCCTTTAACTTTGGTAGCCGAAACTACAACAACCGCAACACAACCTTTAGCAAATGCAACACTAATTTGTGATAATGATAGTTTAAATGATGGTTTTACAACGTTTAATTTATCTAGTTTAAATACCACAATATTGGGTTCACAAAACGCCAATTATCAATTAACATATTATGCAAATGCAACCGATTTTGCAAATAATATTCCGATTGATGCTTTAGATGTTCCAAATTATATAAATGTTAGTAATCCACAAACGATAATTGCTAATGTTGTTAATACAGCATCGCAAGTAATTAATAAATGTTCGGCATCAATATCAATTGTTTTAAAAGTTCAAAAGTTACCCGAAACCAATCCAAATGATGGTTTTGTGTGTTACGATCAGCAAACAGGTAATTTGTTAAGTACTTTTCAAATAAATAGTGGTTTGAGTGCTACATCATACACCTTTAAATGGTTTCAAGGTACAAGCACTACTCCTATTTTGGGACAAACTGGCTCGAGTTTAGTAGTTTCAACATCGGGAAATTACTCGGTTATTGCAACAGGCATCGCCTATCCGAATTGTGTATCTTTGATCAAAACTGTAACTATTATCAAATCTGAACCGGCTCTTGCCACGGCAAGTGTGGAATATTCTTTTGGAACTGATATAAAAGTAGTTGTAACGGCAACTGGTCTTGGAAACTATGCCTATCAAATTGACAATGAAGCCGTTCAAGCCAGTAATACTTTCACGGATATTGTTCCTGGTTTACATCAAATCACTGTTATTGACAACTTTGGTTGTGCTGATTTTAAACTTTCGGTAATTGTTTTAGATTATCCTCATTATTTTACTCCGAATAACGATGGTTATAACGATAAATGGAATATTTTTGGCATAAAAGATCAACCCAATGCTACCATTTTCATCTATGATAGGTTTGGAAAATTATTGAAACAATTGGCTCCAACTGGCGAAGGTTGGGACGGAAAATTCAATAGTGAAATGTTGCCTTCTGATGATTATTGGTTTACGGTCAATTATATTGAAAATAGCGAAAACAAAGTTTTCAAATCACATTTTGCAATGAA
>JANPDC010000140.1:0-4585 GCA_031431275.1 Bacteroidota bacterium | reverse complement strand
TTTAATTTGCTGCAAAATAGCCTTTTTGCCCCAAATTTCAACTTTTTAGAACTCCGTAACGATGCTATGCAGTTATAAAAACTTAAAATTTGAAATAAAAATTCTTATTTTTTGCTTAAATCAAATAAGTTTAAACCACTTCACTAACTATTATTAATTACTTTTACTTTCTTTAAATAAAAATTATTTAAAAGATAATACGATACATGCTCCTTATGATACAATTATTTTTTTGTAGAATTTATTTTGATTGTAATTCATTTGCATAATGTAAATTCCAGAACTAGTAAAATTTGCTACTTCAAAACGCAACGTACCATTTGTAATTGTAAAATTTTTATTGAAAATCTCAGTACCTTGCATACTAAAAATTTGAATATTCAATATATCAACCAAAGTATCGTTAAATTGCAAATTTAAAATTTTATCGGTTACAGGATTTGGAAAAACAGTTACAAAATTATTATCCTCTAATTCAAAATTACCTGTTGACAGTGAATTGCTATTGAAAATAGGTAGTTTTGAATAAGTACCACCTAGTACTTCATTGGTTTGTGCCGCTGACATGCAGAGCCAATCCTGCATTACCGTTGCATAAAGTTGTTTGAATTCAAACTGCATTGGCACTTGATCATTAACTGATGCATTGAGTGGTATATTTGGAGAACTTCCTATCATTCCAGGTATTGGATGTGCTGTTCCAGCAACACTACTCGGACTTGTATTTAATGCAGCTCCAAAAAATATTACAGGTGCGCTTGAACCATGATCGGTTCCTACGCTACCATTACTTTTTATTCTACGTCCAAACTCGCTAAAAGTCATACCAGTAACCATATTAGCTTTTCCCATAAAATCTAAATCCTGCTGAAAAGCACCAATTGCTTTAGACAAAATTCCTAAATTATCTGCCTGTCTACCAATGGTTTTATTATTGGCATCTACTTGATTTTCGTGTGTATCATGAGAACCTGGATGATTTACGATATAAATTGGAGTTTTTAAACCACCGTTAATTAACTTTGCTACGATACGCAATTGACTTCCTAAGGAATTATTTGGCGGATAAGTCACAGTTTGAGAAGTTTGTGCAACATTGTAAGCCGTTTGAATTGCTGATCTGTACACATTACTTTGATCTTTCATCAAACGCAAAAAAGTTAATTCGCTCCCATAATCTGTATTTGAAGGCGGATCTGTAACTTGATTGATAACATTTACCAAAGTATTTGGATCTGGGGCATTATACCCCATATTAATATTTGGTCCTTGTAGTGAAAAAGGCAAAGTAGCTCCAATTTGTATTGCTAAAGGATCTGGCATATCTGTATTGGGATAAGCAACTGGAAAATTTGGATACAATTTGTTTAGTGAACGACCTATCCAACCACTGTCTAAATTTTGATTACTATCTGAAGCAGTAAACCAAATATCAGTAGCTCTAAAATGACTATAATTTGGATTAGGATAAGAAACACCTTGTACAATCATTAATTTACCATTATTGTATAAATTTTTCATTTCAGTCATTGCTGGATGAAAACCTGTGGTCGAGTTGTTATTTAAATTCAACACTGAACTTTGATTCATTAAAATATTAGATCTGGCATTTACCAAATTTTCCCATTTGTCTAGTGGAAAAATTGTATTTAACCCATCATTTCCACCATTCATTTGAATAATTACAAGTATTTTGCCGCAATTTGCTGCTGCATTGGCCAAGGTATCTAGAGATTGACTATCAATTTGTGAGGATGCCATAACTGGAATACCATTTAGTGCTAAAGGAATTGTTGCTAGAGCACTTGTTTTTATAAAGTTTCTTCTTTTCATGGTTTTATAAATTACATTAATTGATATTCCGCTAATTGTGTGATAGAAACTAATAGAGCTTTGAGTCTTGTCTTAACGGTGCTCAAATAAGTAGCATTAGTTGGATTACTTTCATAATTAATCCAAGCATCAGTCCAATAATAATTGCTTTGCTGTTGCTGACCCGAAAGTAGTGTTTGTATTTTTAAATTATTTCTTTGCAAAATACTTAACTCGATTGGTAATAAATATTTTAAACACTCAGCAACCAACAAATCTGGATCTTCGCGAATTGCTGGAGAAAATTGTTGTATAAAGGCAATTAAATTAACTTCAATCCTTGTGGTTAAATTATTATAATTCAAATTATAACCATTAAAAATTCTTTCTAAAAATGTAAATCTTTTTTGGGTAGTACTTGAGTTAATCCAATATTCATGAAAAGATGGACTTTGATAGAAAGCTGGCCACCCAGAAACGTTTGGCATAAGCCCTTGCGATTGCTCCAAAGACACTAGAACATTATTGTTAAAGTGTTTCCAAACGCTATATTGAGCATCAAAATTTGTAGTATCAGCAATATTATAATTTAGATTGAAAGTCCTTAAAGTTCCAATAACCAAATCATAAGGTGATTTTATATAAACACCACGATTGGCCATATCAAAAAAATGTTGACTCTTAAAAAGTTGATTTAAGACGGGTTGAATATTCCAATTGTTGGCAACCATTGTAAGTGCCAAAGGAGTAATAATATTTGCTTCTGTAGTAGCATCAATATCATAATAAACAAAAAAACGGTACAGTCTGCGACAAATGTATTCAGACACTACTTTAGATTTTGAAAAAATCATGTTGACAAAAGTATCCAATTCACTAGCGCCCGCATTATTAATTACAGCATTATTAAAAAATGCAGAAAACTGTTTGTTGCTGGTTTCGTGTAATGAATCCACAAAAGTTGTTGTTGGACTTGCCGTATTTACATTCTGTACTCTCCAACCTGTTAGTACTTTTGCCGCTTGTATAACATCACTCTGAGTATATTGACTTAATGGATCTTTGCCGAGTGTAAAAAGTTCCATTACTTCTCTAGCAAAATTTTCATCTGGAGAAGTTTTGGTATTGGATTGATTATTCAAATACAACATCATGGCTGGATGCGTGGCAATATTCCTAATGAGTGTTTTGAAATTACCCGCTGGAGCATCGCTAAATAATTTAAGGTATGAATAGCATAATCTTGCAGAATTTGTACTTGCATATTGTGCATTACCATTACGAACCGTTTCAAAATCGATAGGAATAAAGTGATACCAGAATAAATTCATTTTTTCTTTAATAGAAATATTCTGATTGCAAGCAACTCCGATATTCCAGTATTTTAGACTATCAATTCTTGCATTATTGGTATCGCCTCCTAAAGCATAGTCACCACTAACAAAAGGGCTATTAACCCAAGGCTGCCCATAAGGTAAATTGTTTTGATCTGGTGTACTATTGTTATACGAATTTACTGGCGGTGCAGGTGGCGTTACATCTATATTTAAAACAGTATTCAAAGCTGTATTAAATGACATTGCAGCAATCGAATCTACCTCTGCTTTCTTAAAACCAAAGCCTGTACGCTTTAAAAGATGTATAGCCTGGAGTGTGGTCCATGGCCCAGTATAAACCTCCAAGCCACTTGTAACTGGAGTAACTCTATCGAGTTCACTTGGAGATTCGCCTTCAGTTTTTTCATAAACTCTTTTTTTAAAAACTTTTCGAGAATATTTTTCAAACAAAGGATCTTTTTTATCTTGGGGTTTAATTTTTCCTAAAATAGACGTAAACAAATCACGTCGAGTAGTTTTTGCCTTCATTATATGGTGGTTTTTTGGTTAGTATTTAATTATATCTCAATTCAAAAATACAAAGAACCAACTGTAAGGTGGTTTTTTTGAAACATTGTTTTGTTTTCTACTTTTTAATTAAGAAATTGAAAATAATTATGTCAAATTTATGCTTTTTTCTTTTTAAAACTTCGAAAGATAGTGTTAATAAAAAAAACAATAATACATAACGTAAAACATTGTTTTAAAATTGTTTAACTTTAAAAATAAAATTGAATTATTATTTTAAGAAAAAACTATTTCCTCCTCATATTAGGTAAAAAGTAGCAAACAATTCCCAGAATAGGTAAATACGAACAAATTTGATACACATACGTTATGCCTTTGTGATCTGGTAATGTTATGGATTTGTAATCCGCCAAAATCCCCAATAATGCAGAACCTAATGCACCCATTCCAAATGCAAAACCATAAAAAAGACCTGAAACCATTCCGAGTTTTTTCGGTAAAAGTTCTTGAGCATATACAATAATTGCAGGAAATGCTGACGAAATAATAATTCCTATAATTACCATCAAAACATCAGTGTAAAATAAATTAGCATAAGGCAACAACAACGCAAAAGGAGTAGCCCCAAAAACCGAAAACCAAATAATGTATTTTCGCCCAAATCGATCGCCCAAAGGTCCACCAAGAATGGTTCCAAGCGCATAGGCAAATAAATAAATAAACATATGAAATTGCGCTTGTTGAATAGTCAAATGAAACTTTTCAATTACATAAAATTGATAATAGGTCGAAAGACTTGCCGAATAAAAAAACTTCGTAAAAATCACAAAAAGTAAAATCCCAATCGCCATGTTTATTTTGTTTTTTGGCAAATCATGAGGCGAAATAAAAAGTTGTTGTTTGGTCAACTTCAATTTTAAATTATCACG
>JANPDC010000139.1:0-11230 GCA_031431275.1 Bacteroidota bacterium | reverse complement strand
ATTGTCGTCCGATAAAACCAACATATAGTCCCTATGGGACAAAAATAAAAATATAACTTACTATCTACCAACATTTAATCTCTACGAGATATACTCCGTTAGGAGTTAAATCTTGGTAGTTGAAATAACAGGTCATCCAGTAAAAAGTGTCCCGTAGGGACTATATCTATTCACAATATTATAAACTTTTAAATTTTATCGGACAACAATGATCGTTAATATATTTATTTACATTATGGTCCGATAAGACCAACATATAGTCCCTTTGGGACAAAAATAAAAATCTAACTTACTAACTAACAATATTTAATCTCTATGAGATATACACCGTTAGGAGTTAAATCTTGGTAGTTGAAATAACAGGTCATCCAGTAAAAAGTGTCCCGTATGGACTATATTTATTCACAAAATGATAACTGTTTAAATTTTTATCTGACAATAATGATTTATTTATGAAAATTCTAAAAAAATAAAATCGTTTTGTACTTTGGTTTTATAAGATTAAATACTAATCTGTTTTAAAACCTGAAAGTTATAAAAAGATTTATATGCCACAGATTTAAAAGATAGGAAAGATTGGAAAGATTTTTAAAGAAAATAGTGAAATAATTTGTGAAGATATTTGAAATCAGTAACTATAAATTGAATTGGGTTATTTAACGGACAAGCATATAAGATTAAAACTAATACGCTTAACTGATTTGTCTAATCTATAATTATAAAATAGTGTATTGATGCTACTTCAATATATAGTTTTCAATATTTTCTAAAGTATCGGGGTTTTGAACTTCAGCCGTAACTTTTTTCCCATTGACATGAATAAAAACTAATGCATTTTGAGTTGTAAAACCAGATGTTTGAGGAGTCCAAGGTGTTTTCTCTTGAGCATAATAGGGCGCACCAGCACTTCCATTGATAATCTGAGTTATGTTGCGAGTTAATTTTAGTTTTGGTTTATCCCAATTTTCAGGATATATATTTGTGGCTGGACCAATAATCGTTTTGCAATAGTTGTGTTCATCACCGGCAAAAGTTGCCACAACTTTTTTACTTTTATTTATAAGTAAGTCTAATAACTCATCACGGCGTTCAATAATTCCTTTTTCTAGTGGCTTCCCAGCGATACTACTTCGTTTTGTATTATTTCCATTATACCACATATCATCACCAACATGTCCTCCGTTTGGAAAAAAAGGAGTGTGATTGGTTACAAAAATATGGTCAATAGTAGTATCAGCCTCAAGTTTTTTGAGCGTATTTTCTAACCATTTTAATTGAACATCCATAATGTAACCATGTAATCCGCCTCCAACATATGGAATCTCTTTATTAGTTGGTGCATAGAAATAGTTGGTGTTGAGCACTATCATTGCCACATTGTCATGGGTGTAATAAAAAACATTTTCTTTGTATGACGGAAAATCAATTTCAGAAGCATCTGGATCGTAACTTGCTCCATCTTCTGAGATGGGTCCATTGAGTGGCATGACAAAATTGTCTGCAAAAAGTTTTTCAGCACTTTGAGTTTCAAACGGAAATTTATCTATCGAAAATTTATTTTTTCCATCATTAAAATTATAAGTCAAGGTTTCATGATTTCCCATAGTTACATACACAGGAAAATAGGCAGCATATGGCTCTATAGCACGTTTCCAGTTGGCAAACATTAGATTCGCTTCATCGGGTTCTGTGAGATATCCTCCTTGCAAATCACCAGTAAATTGAGAAAAAGCAACATTTTTTAATTTATTTAATGCCATCATCTTCTTCATAATATAGAAATTGGCACCATACAAATTTCTTTCGCCTCCACCTCCACCATTTCGGCTATCGCTTGCATAACTAAAAGTAAATTTAGTTCTGCTTCCTGCTAATGGTGCGGTTATAAAATCATAAAAAGGAATATTTCCGGCGCCTTTAATAGTATATTTATAGGAAGAATTTGGTTTTAAGTTATCAAAAACAATTTCGTGTTTTGTAGTTTTTGATACATCAGTTTTTTCGGATTCTAACTTGACTACATTTCCAATTTTTTTGTTATTCTTAATTTCATACAAAATGGATTTGGCTGTTGTTAAAACTTCTTCATCAGTAGTGTATGAAATCGTTACAGATGTTGGAGTTACGTTATTTACTATTGGTCCTTCGATGATTGTGGGTTGTTTGATGAATTTTCCATTTTGATAGGAAAGACTAACTTTACCGTCATACAGCATCAAGCCTTTTTTGTTTATGAGTCTATAACCGAGCGTGAAAGTTTTTCCGTCTTCCCATTTTACAAAATCTCG
Source organism: Bacteroidota bacterium (assembly GCA_031431275.1). Taxonomy (GTDB): domain Bacteria; phylum Bacteroidota; class Bacteroidia; order Flavobacteriales; family Flavobacteriaceae; genus Flavobacterium. The sequence continues at coordinate 8,942 of JANPDC010000139.1, read as the reverse complement.
ATTCCCAACAAAATCTGTTTTTATTTCAATAGTAGTTTTTCCATTTTTAACATCATAATCATTTCGAACATAAACAGGAATTGGATGTTTGCTATCACCGTAAGGAATGAAACCTGCGTTTAATGTGCCTTCTAAATTTTCTTTTTCAAAGTCAAGATTAATGCCTGTGTCTGTGCAACTAATTTTTGCAACTGCCTGTTTTAGAAGTAATGTCGGGATAACTGGTTTTTCGTAGATTTTTAAACCTTCTTTTAAAACATAGAGTTTTCCTATACTGTCTCGAAAAATATTTGCATATACTTTTGGAATATTATCAAATGTAGTCTGCGAAGAAATTGTAAAAGAAATTGTAGAAAATAAATATAAAAAAATAATCTTAGTTTTCATGATATGAAAATGTTATGTTTAAAAGAAAAATTTAATCATTACAGAATTGTTTTGAAATCTATTTCTATAAATTTTATGACAAAGTTAAATATAATACTAAAAAATAAAAACTTAAAGTGGTTTAAATCCTTCAATTAATCTTTTTGATAGAACTTCACAACTTTCGTCTAACATTTTGTATACACTATCAAATCCGTTTGCTAATCCAAAATAAGGATCTGGAACATCTACATTTTCATTTGGAAAAAGTTCATTTAAAATGAGTTGAACTTTTTTAGTTTCTTCAAAATTTGAAGATAGTTCTATAACATTGTTGTAGTTTGAATTATCCATAACAAAGATGTAGTCAAACTCTTCAAAATCTGATTTTCTAAATAATCGTCCTCTTTGATTAGAAATGTCGATCCCATTTTTTTTTGCAACAGCAATGGATCTTTCATCGGGTTTGTTGCCAACATGCCAATTGCCTGTTCCAGCAGATTCCACGATAAATTTATTTTTTGGAAGTTTTGATTTTAAAATTCCTTCTGCAAGAGGTGAACGACAAATGTTACCCAAGCAAACCATCAAAATTTTAATCGACATGCTATTATAAAGTTAGTTTTTTGTTGATGTCTTCTACATACTTTTTGAATTGCTTGTCTGTAGAAACTAAATTATCTACTGTTTTGCATGCATGAAGTACTGTTGCATGATCTCGATCACCGATTTGTAAACCAATATTAGCCAATGATGATTTTGTCATTTTTTTGGCAAAAAACATCGCAAGTTGACGGGCTTGAACAACATGACGTTTTCGAGTCTTTGATTGCAACGTTTCTAAATCTAACTGAAAATAATCTGAAACAATTTTTTGAATGTAATCAATCGATATTTCACGTTTTACATTTTTAACAAATTTTTCAACAACACTTTTTGCTAATTCAATTGTAACCTCTTTTTTATTGAATGAGGATTGAGCAATTAAAGAAATTATGGCACCTTCGAGTTCACGAACATTGGTCTTGATGTTTCTTGCAACATAATCTACGATATCATCTGGCATCTCCACACCATCACGATAAAGAATATTTTTTAGAATCGAAACACGGGTTTCAAACTCTGGCTGATGCAACTCTGCGGACAATCCCCATTTGAAACGTGAAAGCAAACGTTGCTCTATGTCTTGCATGTCAACTGGTGCTTTGTCCGAAGTCAAAATAACTTGTTTTCCGTTTTGATGCAAATAATTGAATATATGAAAAAAAACATCTTGTGTTCCTGCTTTACCAGAAAGAAATTGAACATCGTCGATAATCAATACATCTATCAATTGATAAAAGTGTATGAAGTCGTTACGGTTATTTCTTTTTACAGAATCAATATATTGTTGTGTGAAAATCTCGGCTGAAATGTACAAAACCGTTTTTTCTGGATATTTATCTTTTATTTCTACACCTATTGCATGAGCTAAATGCGTTTTTCCCAGTCCAACTCCTCCAAAGATTAACAATGGATTGAAAGATGTTCCACCTGGCTTGTTGGCAACCGCCATTCCTGCGGATCGTGCTAATCTGTTTGAATCTCCTTCAAGAAAGTTGTCGAAACTATAATTTGCGTTAAGCTGAGATTCTATTTTTAGGTTTCGGATTCCAGGAATTACAAATGGATTTTTGAGTTCTGGGCTCAAATTTTTTATTGGGGCATCAACTTCTTGTGATTTAACTGCGCTTCTGTGTGCACTTGGCAATTGTTCCATAAATGGTTGCTTATTACCATAAGTATTCTCCATTTTTATTTTATAAAGTAACTTGGCATTTTTACCAAGTTCTTTGACAAGGGCAACTTTCAATAATTTAACATAGTGTTCCTCTAGCCATTCATAAAAAAACTTACTTGGAACTTGGATGTGTAAAGCACTATCGGTCAACTCAACTGACTTGATTGGTTCAAACCAAGTTTTGTAGGCTTGATCGTGGATATTATCTTTGATAAAAACGAGACAATTATCCCATACCGATTGAGCAGTTTTAGTCATTTTTTTGTTAAGTTTGCGTTTTAAAAAATTTTTAAAAAATAAACAAAAACTGCAGGTAATTTTTGTTTTTTTAATAGAATACAAATATGTGAATAAAATTAATTAAAAAAAAAATAAAGTGAGTTGATTTTTAAAAAATATTGTTGTAAGGACAACATTTTTACCGTAAAAAAAGTTAAAATTAGATTTAAAAAATGGAAGAACATATAGAAAAAGTTAGGGTTCGCTATTCAGAAACTGACCAAATGGGAGTCGTATATCACGGTAATTATTTACCATATTTTGAAATTGGAAGAGTCGAATGGCTAAGAAACAAAGGGATTTCTTATAAAGCATTAGAAGAAAGCCATGTCATGTTGCCAATTGCATCATTAACATTAAATTATAAAAAGTCTGCACGATATGATGATTTGCTAACGGTGAAAACAAAGTTCAAATCATATAGCGGTGTTAAGATTGAATTTGATTGCGAAATTCGGAGTGAACAAGATGAGTTATTAACAACTGCAACTTTCCTATTGGTTTTTGTAGACATGAAAACAGGTCGCCCAATGTTGCCACCAAAAGCCGTTTTAGATATAATTAATAATCTCGAAATTTAATTTTTGAGTTTTATTTCGATTTCAAACATGGAATTAAAAATGTCGAAAATATTTTCGGCATTTTTTTTGCGTGTTGCAATTTCAATTTTGCAAGAATTATCCATTTTCTGTGAAACAATTTCAAGATTTTTTTCTTTGATGGCTCGCATAATTTTATTCATATTTTTATATTCAAATGAAAGTATAAAATGTACATCAATCGTTTTTTCAAGGATATTAGAGGCTTGAATTGACATTTGCGCTGCAGTTTTATATGCTGAAATTAACCCACCTACACCTAATTTTGTTCCTCCAAAAAATCGAACCACTACGATTAAAACATTTGTGAGTTCAAAAGATTGAACTTGATTGTAAATTGGTATTCCTGCAGAATTATTTGGCTCACCATCATCATTTGTTCTAAAAAGTACTTTTTCGACTCCAATTTGAAAAGCATAACAAAAATGTCCTGCTCCAAAATGTTTTTTTCGCAAAGATTCAATCAAAATTTTTACTTCTGATTCAGAAACAATTGGAAAAGCGTATGCAAAGAATTTACTGTTTTTTTCTTTAAATAAAATTTCTTCAGACGGAAAATCAATTGTTTTATAGGTGTCTTTCAAAACTTTTAGGTTACAAAATCTTTTTATCAAATAAATCAACAACGTCTTCTTTACCAACCTGAAGATTCCAGATTTTTATTCCTAGTTTTTCTGCTGCATCGGTATTTTCTTTCTTATCATCAACAAATAAGGTGTTTTTAGGAATTAAATTATGCTTATTCAAAACATATTTAAAGGTAGTTTCATCGGGCTTTTTCATTCCGATTTCAAAAGAAAAATAAACTTTTTCAAAACAAGAATAAAACTCTCTTGCTAAAGTGAGTCCTGCTTGATGCTCGAATTTGTTAATATGCGTTTCGTCAGTATTTGACAACAGATATAGTTTGTAACTTCGTTTCAATTTCTGTAAAAACTCAAGTCGATACAGTGGAAATTCACCAATAATACCATTCCAAGCAGCTCGAATTTGCAATAAATCTGCATTTGGAAGGTGCTTTTGGAATCCTTCCAAAAATTGAAGTTCATTTATTTTACCTATTTCATATTGAGAATTCAAAACATTCAGATCATCTGTCCATGTTTTAAGACCTAAGTCTTTAAAATTCTCTCTGACTTTCTCATGATTCAAATTAATAAAAACATCTCCTAAATCAAAAATAATAGTATCAATCATCGTTTTTATAGATTAAAAGTTCGTCGTCAATAATTTTTGTTTTTAATTTGAATTTGTGATTCATAACTGGTGCTTTGATTCCATTTTCAAAAAAAACTGTTCCTTTAAAAACTCTGGCTTCATCCCAAATTTTTTCATCTATAAATGTTTGTAACGTTTTTGCACCGCCTTCAATAATGACGGACTGGATATTTTTTTGAAATAAAAAATTACTTATTTGCTTTGCAATACCTTCGGTAAAATCGATTTCATCTTTAAAAATAATGATTGTTTCTGATTGGTTGTCAAAAATAAAACTATCCTTTGGAATCCTATTATTTTGATCTAAAATTACCCGAATTGGATTTTTGCCTGTCCAATCTCTAACATCTAGTTTTGGATTATCATCAATCACCGTTTGTGTGCCTACTAAAATGGATTGTTCTTCGCTACGCCATTTATGTACCAATTGACGAGAATATTCGTTGGTTATCCAAACTGGCTTTTTTTCGTCTTTAAATGTCGGTGCAATGAAACCATTTTGAGATTCTGCCCATTTCAAAATAATATAAGGACGTTTTTTTTCGTGAAAAGTAAAAAAACGTATATTAGAATCTCGACATTCTTGTTCTAAAATACTAACTGTAACATTTATGCCAGCCTTTTTTAGAGTTTCAAGTCCAGTTCCTGCTACTTTTTTGTTTGTATCTAAAGTTCCTAAAACTACATTTGGAATTTTTGAATCTATAATTAAATTACAACAAGGTGGTGTTTTTCCAAAATGAGAACATGGTTCTAAACTCACATAAATCGTTGATTTAGAAAGTAATGTTTTGTCTTTTACTGAATGAATTGCATTTACCTCTGCGTGACTTCCACCATATTCAGAAGTAAAACCTTCACCAATAATAGTCTCGTTATGAACTATAACAGCACCAACAGACGGATTTGGCATGGCTTTCGAAAGTCCGTTTTTTGCAATTTCAATGCAACGTTTCATATATTTTTCATGTATCTTCACAGCGTAAAAGTAAGATTTTTAGTTTGATTCTTTAAATCTGAAATAAATAAATGAACAATTTACAATCAAAACACAAATGATTATTAGAGAAATCGAACAAAAAGACAATCTAGCCATTGGAGAATTAGTCCAAAAAGTATTGATGGAAATGGGTGCTCCAAAAATTGGAACTGCCTATTCTGATCCTTATTTATTTAGTTTATCTGACGTTTACAACCAGCCTAAAACAATTTATTATGTCATTGATATTGAAGGAAAAATAGTGGGTGGCGCAGGAATTGGAACTTTGGAAAACGATATTTGTGAACTTCAAAAAATGTATTTCTTGCCAGAATGCCGCGGTCTTGGACTTGGAACAAAACTAATGGAATTGTGCCTGTCAAAAGCGAAAGAATTTGGATATTCGAAATGTTATCTTGAAACTATGCATTATATGGAGGCGGCTCAAAAACTGTATAAAAAAGTAGGTTTTGAAAACATTGACGCCCCAATTGGAAACACGGGTCACACGAGTTGCCCAGTTTGGATGATAAAAACATTGTGAATTTATAAAATGAAAATAAAACAGTACAAAATATATTTTCTTGAACAACTTGTCTCAATTTATGACAAAGTTGAAGCCGAAAGTTTTTTTTACATCATTCTCGAAAATAAAAATAATTTAAAAAGAATTGACCTTGCTTTAAATCATGATTTGGAATTTTCTGAATTTGAAACTAACATTTGGAATACTATTTTAGAACAATTAAAGTTAGAAATCCCAATTCAATATATACTAGGGACAACCTCTTTTTTTGGTTTGGAATTTGAAGTGAATCCGACTGTTTTGATTCCTCGTCCAGAAACCGAAGAACTAGTGGATTGGATTATATCAAAAAACCTAAAGGTTGAAGAACCTAAGAATTTAAAAATTTTAGATATCGGAACAGGATCTGGTTGCATTTCAATTTCATTGGCGAAAAACATTCCGAATTCTATTGTTTTCGCTTTAGATGTTTCTGAAGGTGCTTTAGAAATGGCACGAAAAAATGCTCTGAAAAATCAAGTAAATGTAACTTTCATTCAAAAAAATATTCTTGAAACGACCGATTTAGAACAGCAATTTGACATTATTGTATCGAATCCTCCTTATGTTCGTAATCTTGAAAAACACGAAATTCATAAAAATGTTTTAGAAAATGAGCCGCATTTAGCGCTTTTTGTAGATGATAATGATGCTTTGATATTTTACAGAAAAATTGCTGAGTTGGCAAAAATAAATCTTTCTGAAAACGGAAAATTATATTTTGAAATCAATCAATATCTTGGAAAAGAAACTGTAAAATTACTTTTGGATTTAGGCTTTAAAAATACCAAACTAAAAAAAGATATTTATGGAAATGACCGAATGATTGTGACTCAGATTTAGATAAAATTATTTTAATTTTAATAATAAAAAAACTAATTCTCCAAACTTTTATTCATATCGCAAAGCCTCAATTGGATCTAACTTTGCAGCCTTTAAAGCCGGAAAAGAACCTGAGACAATTGCAACAATAAAACTAATTACAAAAGCACCAATAATTGCCGTCCAAGGAATTACAAACTCAAATTTTAGAGCAGTTGCCACTACAAAACCTGTTAGAATTCCTAAAATAGTGCCCACAATTCCACCTAATTGTCCTATGATTAAAGTTTCCATAAAAAACTGAACCGCTATAGTCGTTTTCTTTGCTCCAAGTGCTTTTCGAACTCCAATTTCACGAGTTCGTTCGGTTACAGAAACAATCATAATATTCATCAAGGCAATTGACGATCCAAAAATGGTTATTAAACCAATCACGAGTGCCGCAACGGTCAAGTAACCCGTTATATTTTCAATTTTATGAATTAAATCATCACTTCGTGAAATAGAAAAATTAGCATCTTTTACTGGGCTAATTTTGCGAACTTTTCGCATGGTAATCAAAGCATTGTCCACAGCCTGATCTAGTAAATTGTTCTTACTAACCATAGAACTTATTGAGTAATTGATGTTTGGCGCTGTGAAAAGGGAACGAGCCAATTGAATGGGAATTAAAATCCGCAAATCTTTTCTTTGACCAAAAGTTGAGCCTTTTTCTTTTAAAACTCCGATAACTTTGAATTTTGCACCTCGAATTGACAAAATTTTATCTATTGGATTGACATCTTTTAATAAACCTTTTGTAGCAAAATCTGAACCTACAATACAAGAATAGGCATTGTTTTGAATGTCAAAATCAGTAAAATTCCTACCTTGAGTGGCTTCTAAACCTGAATTTTTCATGAAATTTTCATCAACTCCCAAAACAGAAATTTCTGGATCTGTTTTTTCGGTTTCGAACTTCACTTCGGCTTTTGACGTGGCAGTAAAAGATAACGAAGTTTGCGTAAAAGGATATTTATATTTTTCTTTAAATTCTAGAGCTTGTGGATACGAAATAATTGGATTTGCTCGACTTTCCTCATCATCACCATTATTTCTGCTTGAAAAATCGTACTGATCAATATTGAAAGTATTAGATCCCATGGAAGCAAAGTTACCAGAAATGGTATTTTCTAATGCCGAAATCACGGTTAGAATACCTACTAACGCCCAAATTCCGATTGCTATAATAAATACCGTTAAAACAGTTCGCAACAATTGCGTTCTGATAGAACCTAGTGCAATTCGAATATTTTCTCTAAATAGTTTAAACATAATATCAATTAGACACAAAAATACATATTTTGTTACAAATTCAATTATTTTTCTAAAGTTGTTCTAAAGATTTTTGTTTTTTGAAATGTTATAAAATACTTTTAGGGATTAAATTTATTTGTTAATCATTTAATTTTCAAATTCATTTGTATTACGTTTTGTCGGTTCAAAATTTGATGCTGATTAAAACTAATAGTTTATTGAGAAATTAATAAAGTTTTATCGGATTAACAAATCGAGAAAAATAATTTCTTATTTTTAGAAATATATTATTTTTCATACAATATTTTTGAAATATTAGCGTTTGCTTGTCAACTGTTTCCCCAACAGAAAATTTAATTATCATTTTTTAAAACGTTTTATATTTTCCAAAACGTTTATTGTTTCAAAACATTCAATTATTGGTTCAGCAAAAACAGATTCAATTTATTTTAGATTTTACAATTTGGTTATTTATTATGATTTTGTTCAATAAATAGTATTCATATCAATTTTGTTTTTCGAATAAAAAAGTTCAATCAAATGATTGCTGATTACAGTAAATATAAAAAATACTAGGTAGTCAAAAAAATATCCTAGTTTAATCAATAAACAAAATTATTATGAAAAAAATGTCATGCATTAAAATTTTAATTGCGATTTTTATGGTTGCAATATCTGTTGTCTCTTGTACAGATGAGAAAGTCGAACAACCACTAGTAGTTAATGAAGCTGCCAATGATGATTTGAAGAGCGCTACTTCAAATCAAGAAAATTTATCACTATTTAATGAATCACTGGTATTAACAGGATTCAAATTAGAAGAATCTGCAAATACTAATAAATCAAACTCTTTCGGTTTTACTTTTTTTGCACCTACAAATCAAGCCTTTGCAACTTTTTTAAGTGCTAATGGTTACACCAGTTTATCACAAGTTCCTCCTGCCCTATTGAGAGATATATTAAACAATCATTTGGTAAAAGGCAAAAAGTTAGCGGCTGACTTTCAAACTGGTTATCTGAAAACTTTTTCAACTGCAG
>JANPDC010000138.1:0-19294 GCA_031431275.1 Bacteroidota bacterium | reverse complement strand
TATTTTTTTGTATTGTTTCAAAGTAAAAATTTAAAAAACTTGTTAGGTGTTTTTTGTATTGTTTTAAGTTAAAATTTTAAAACTTGTTAGGTGTTTTTTTGTATTGTTTCAAAGTGAAAATTTAAAAATTTCTTAGGTATTTTTATCAAATTATTAGCAAAACATATACCTAACAGGTCTTTAAAACCTGTTAGGATTAGCGATTTTATAAAAATTAATTACAAAACAGATATCTAAGAAATTTTAAAAACCTGTTAGGATAAGAGATGTTTTAAAATTAATCCAAAGGTTTTATGTGTGAGTTGCAGAGTAAGGCGCCGTGTGCTTGAGAAAGCCCGACAGCATTTTGAAAAAAGGGAGAATCGATACAATAAGGTTGGCTTTTTTTTGAGATGTTAGCGCGCCCAAATGATTTTAGATTTTAGAAGTTGTAATTTTTAACGAATACTCATTTTAAATTCAATAATTTACAAATTCAATAATTTTTAGGTCTAAAATCCAAGTATTCGTAAAAGAGTACACTTTTCTAAACAAATTACAAAATTATTTTCAAATAATACATCGTTTTCGTAAATTTGCACAACAAATAAAAAAACAATTATTATGGCTTTCGATATTAAAATGATTGAAAAAGTATACGCCAATATGGCAACTCGAGTGGACAAAGCACGTGAGTTGGTTGGTCGTCCGCTTTCGTTGACCGAAAAAATATTATATTCTCATCTTTGGTCGCAAACGCCAGATGCAGTTTTCAAGCGTGGTGTTGATTATGTAGATTTTGCACCAGATAGAGTAGCGTGTCAAGATGCAACGGCTCAAATGGCATTATTACAGTTCATGCACGCAGGCAAAAAAACGGTTGCAGTTCCAACAACGGTTCATTGCGATCACTTGATTCAAGCCAAAGAAGGTGCGAAAACCGATTTGGAATTTGCTAATAAACAATCAAAAGAAGTATTCGATTTCTTATCATCGGTTTCTAATAAATACGGAATAGGTTTTTGGAAACCAGGCTCTGGAATCATACACCAAATCGTTCTTGAAAACTATGCATTTCCAGGCGGAATGATGATAGGCACCGACTCACACACAGTAAATGCTGGTGGTTTAGGAATGTTAGCCATTGGAGTAGGTGGTGCCGATGCTGTTGATGTAATGTCAGGAATGTCTTGGGAATTGAAATTTCCAAAACTAATTGGTGTGAAATTAACTGGAAAATTAAACGGTTGGTCGTCTCCAAAAGATGTCATCTTGAAAGTTGCCGATATTCTAACCGTAAAAGGTGGAACAGGTGCAATTGTTGAATATTTTGGCGAAGGTGCAATAAATATGTCGTGCACAGGAAAAGGAACTATTTGCAATATGGGTGCTGAAATTGGTGCAACAACATCAACTTTTGGTTATGACGATTCTATGCGTCGCTATCTTGCAGCAACTGGTCGTCAAGATGTGGTTGATGCTGCCGATAAAGTAGCCAGTTATTTAACTGCCGATGAAGAAGTTTATACCAATCCAGAATTATATTTTGATCAATTAATCGAAATTAATTTATCTGAATTAGAACCACATATCAACGGGCCATTCACACCAGATCGTGGAACGCCAGTTTCTAAAATGAAAGCCGAAGCTGCAGCAAATGCCTGGCCTTTAAAAGTAGAATGGGGATTAATCGGGTCTTGTACCAACTCATCATACGAAGATATGTCACGTGCTGCATCGATTGTAGAACAAGCAGTGGCACACGGAATTACACCAAAAGCCGAATTCGGAATCAATCCAGGTTCAGAGCAAATCCGTTACACCATTGAGCGTGACGGAATTATTGCAACTTTTGAAAAAATGGGAACCAAAGTCTTTACAAATGCTTGTGGGCCTTGCATTGGACAATGGGACAGAGCAGGAGCAGACAAGCAAGAAAAAAATACAATCGTGCATTCGTTTAACAGAAATTTCTCCAAACGTGCCGATGGAAATCCAAATACGCACGCTTTTGTAACTTCGCCAGAAATGGTTGCAGCATTAGCAATTTCAGGCGATTTAAGTTTCAATCCAATCACCGATTCCTTATTAAACGACAAAGGAGAAATGGTAAAATTATTGCCTCCAAAAGGTGATGAATTGCCAAGTAAAGGTTTCGATGTTGAAGATGCAGGTTTTCAAGCACCAGCCGAAGATGGTTCAGGAATTCAAGTTGCAGTTTCAACTACTTCAGATCGTTTGCAACTACTTGCGCCTTTCGAGGCTTGGGATGGAAAAAATATTTCTGGAGCAAAATTATTAATTAAAGCGTTCGGAAAATGTACCACCGATCATATTTCTATGGCTGGACCATGGTTGCGTTTCCGTGGGCATTTAGATAATATTTCGAATAATATGTTAATTGGAGCAGAAAACGCTTTTAATCAAAAAGCCAATTCCGTAAAAAATCAATTAACTGGCGATTATGCCGAAGTTCCAGCAGTGGCTAGAGCCTACAAAGCCGCTGGAATTCCATCAATTGTTGTTGGAGATCACAATTATGGCGAAGGTTCATCTAGAGAACACGCAGCAATGGAGCCAAGATTTTTGGGTGTAAAAGCCGTTTTGGTAAAATCGTTTGCACGTATTCACGAAACCAACTTGAAAAAACAAGGAATGTTAGGATTGACATTTGCAACCGAATCTGATTACGACAAAATTCAAGAAAACGATACCATCAATTTCACAGATTTAACTGAATTTGCGCCAGGAAAACCATTAACGCTTGAATTCGTTCACGCCGATGGTTCCAAAGATATAATTTTGGCAAATCATACCTACAACGAAAGTCAAATTGGCTGGTTTGTTGCAGGCTCTGCCTTAAATTTAATCGCTGCTGGAAAAGCATAATTGATTATTGAACATAGAAAATCCCATTTTGCTTCGTGCGAATGGGATTTTTTTTATGATTAGAATAACTTAAAAATATTTGACACGAATCTCACCAATTTTCACAATTTTTTTTAACTTACTCTAATCCGTGAAAATTTGTGTAATTCGTGTCAGATTTTATTATCAATGGAAAACTATATTATCATTTTATTATGCATCGCCTCTTTTTTTGCAGGATTTGTTGATGCAGTTGTTGGCGGCGGCGGATTAATTCAAACGCCAATTTCGTTGTTATTATTACCTAATATTCCAGTTGCAAATATTATTGGGTCATTAAAAATTCCGGGTATTTCAGGTACAAGTTTTGCCGCTTTTCAATATCTGAAAAAAGTGAAACTAAACTGGAAACGCATTTTTCCAATGTTGTTACTATCTTTTGGAATGGCATTTTTGGGTTCCTATTTAATGACTTTGGTTAAAAACGATTTTATGAAACCGATTCTAATTTTCGTTTTGGTATTAGTGGCGGTTTATACTTTCTTCAAAAAAGATTTTGGACAAACTGTTCACAAAGAAATTTCAGAAAAGAAAATGTTTTTACATGGAATGCTAATCAGTTTATTAATCGGTTTCTACGATGGATTTATTGGTCCAGGAACAGGAAGTTTTTTGGTTTTAGCATTAATTTCAATACTAGGATTCGATTTTTTGAATGCCTCTGCAAATGCAAAAGTCATCAATATTGCAACTAATATTGGTTCAATTGCATTTTTTGGATTAAAAGGAAAAATAATTTGGACAATTGCCATTCCAATGGCGTTTTGTAATGCTCTTGGTGGATGGTTAGGCGCAAAAACTGCTTTAAAAAAAGGAAACGGATTTATTAGAATTTTCTTTTTGATTGTAGTAATTGGAACACTTTTACGATTGTGTTATGATGTTTTTTTGAAGTAGATTATGAATTGTTACTAAAAATACAAATATAAAAAACCTTAATAAAATCTTAATCAAAAGTCAATTTTAGTTTTAAAAACCTATTTTAGCATTTATAAAAAAATTAATAAATGTCAATTATCCGCAATAAAATCTATAAATCGCTATTCATTCTAATGTTTTTCGTATTTGTAAACTCGTTTTCCCAAGGAAAAACTAAAAAACATAAAATTCAGAAAGGAGAGACAATAACAAGTATTGCCAAAGAGAACAATGTTTCGATTAACGAAATTTACAACCTGAATCCAAACGCCAAGAAAATTTTGAAACTGAATTCAGTTTTATTGATTCCAGATTTAAACGAAAAAAAAGAAAAAAAAGAAAGAAAAAATCAGAAATCAATCAAAAAAGAAGTTGAAGTACTAGCAGAAAAAACTCACGTAGTGATGCCAAAAGAAACGTTGTATGGCATTTCTAAAAAATATAAAATTTCTATTGAAAATCTTAAAAAATGGAATCCAATTCTTCAAAATTCTGGAATGGCGATTGGACAAATAATCAATATCGCTGAAAATAAAAATTCAGAATCTAAGTCAAAAAATAATCCAGAAACAATAGTTCATGAAGTTTTAGCCAAAGAAACCAAATATTCGTTAGCAAAAAAATACAACACCACAATTCAGAGACTTGAAGAATTGAACCCAGAAATACGGAACGGTTTACCATTAGGTTATAAATTAATTGTAGATCAATCAGATCTAGAAAGTAATTCTCAGAAACTTGAAATTGATAAAACAATCCCAAAAACGGAATCAGAAATAGTTGTTGTAAAAGAAGTTGAATCTGAAATCATCCAAACAAATGATTCGCTTACGGTCGCAAAACCAATTACAAATTTAGACTTAGCAAATAATCTAGAACAGCGAGCCACTCAAAACATTGGTACACGTTATCATTCGGGTGGAACTAAACCAGGAGGATTCGATTGTTCAGGATTAATGATTTATACCTTTGAGAATTCGGGAATAAAACTCCCAAGAACTTCTGCCGAACAATCAAAATTTGGTGCAAGAATCAATAGAACTGAGGCTCAAAAAGGAGATTTAATTTTCTTTTCAACAAGAGGTCGAAGTCGCATCAATCATGTTGGAATGGTAGTGGAGAATATTGATGGCGAAATAAAATTCATTCACTCCTCTTCAAGTTCTGGAGTTATGGTTTCCTCATTATCTGAAACGTATTATCAAAGGTCGTTTAGGCAAGTCAATCGTGTTTTGGAATAATTAATGGTACTATTTAATTGTTTCTAATTTATTTATAGAACAAATTAAAAAATTGAAAAATATTCCATCTAAAGAATTTATAAAAATAAGATATATTTGTATCATCAATTAATATTAGGATTTAGAATCTAAATATCATTAAAATCCTAAATTTAAAAATTCAAAATCTAAAATTTTAAAATGGCTTCAAAACCAACTTTACCAAAAGGAACTCGAGATTTCTCACCAATTGAGGTGGCAAAACGTCAATACATTATACAAAAAATAAAAACCAATTTCGAAAAATTTGGTTTTCAACCCATAGAAACCCCTTCTTTCGAAAATTCCGAAACCCTAATGGGAAAATACGGAGAAGAAGGCGATCGATTAATCTTTAAAATATTGAATTCTGGGGATTATTTGTCAAAAGTTAATCCAGAACATTTAGAGTCAAAAGACAGTAATAAAGTAACAACAAGTATTTCTGAAAAAGCGCTTCGTTACGACCTCACAGTTCCTTTTGCACGTTATGTAGTACAACATCAAAACGATATTGAGTTTCCCTTCAAACGCTATCAAATTCAACCGGTTTGGCGTGCAGATCGTCCACAAAAAGGTCGCTTTAGAGAATTTTTTCAGTGTGATGCTGATGTTGTTGGGTCCACTTCATTATGGCAAGAAGTCGAATTAGTACAACTGTATGATGCTGTATTTTTTGATTTAGGTTTAGAAGGTGTAACCATTAAAATCAATAATCGTAAAATACTTTCGGGAATTGCGGAAGTTATTGGAGCCTCAGATAAACTAATTGATTTTACAGTCGCTTTGGATAAACTCGATAAAATTGGCGAAGATGGTGTAAAGAAGGAAATGCTCGAAAAAGGAATTTCTGAAATCGCAATTGAAAAAGTACAACCACTTTTTAATTTTTCGGGAACAATTCATGAAAAAATTAAAAAACTTTCGGAATTGCTTGCCTCTTCAATCGAAGGAATGAAAGGCGTTCAAGAATTGCAATTTATTTGTGAAAACGTAGCTAATTTAGGTCTAAAAACAGCAACTTTAGATTTAGATGTAACTTTAGCACGTGGATTAAATTATTATACTGGAGCAATTTTTGAAGTTGCTGCTCCAAAATCAGTTGAAATGGGATCTATTGGCGGTGGCGGTCGTTACGATGATTTGACAGGAATTTTTGGACTCAAAAATATGAGTGGTGTTGGTATTTCCTTTGGTTTAGACCGAATTTATTTGGTAATTGAACAACTAAATTTGTTCCCAGAAACGGTAACGATTGCACCAAAAGCACTTTTCTTGAATTTTGGAGAAAAAGAAGCGTTTTATGCTATGAAAGCCATCGCTGAATTGAGAAATTTAGGGATAAAAATTGAAATGTATCCTGACAATGCAAAAGTTGCAAAACAATTTATGCACGCCGATAAACGAGGCATTCCTTTTGCGATACTTGTTGGCGAAAATGAAATTAAAGAGAATAAGTTTTCACTCAAAAACCTACTTTCAGGTGAGCAAATTATCTTGAATTTTGAAGAATTAAAAGACCAATTATTAGGTTAGTTTTGTGCTTTATTTCTTTAAGGAATACGAAAATAACCAATCATATAGTGCATTTTCGTGAAACAATTTTTCCACACTGCCATGACTTGCACCTTCTATAATGGTGAAAGTTAAATCGGCTTTAGAATCACATTTTCTAATGGCTTCAACAATTTTTTTAGATTGAGAAATCGGAACAGCCACATCTTTATCGCCATGTTGAATCCATAGAGGAACTTTTGCAAGATTGCATGCGTCTTTTACATTTCCGCCACCGCAAATGGCTACACCAGCAGCAATTCTTTCAGGAAATTTACCAGCAACTTCTAAAGTTCCATAACCGCCAAGACTCATACCACACACATAAATTCGAGTAGAATCAATAGAATAATTTTGTTCAATATGATCAATTAACTCGATTACTTTAGCTGCATTCCAAGGACCAGAAGCCAATTGTGGTGCGATGACAATTGCAGGAATCTTTCTTCCTTTTTCGATTTCTTTGATGACACCATAGCGTTTTACTTTGTTCAAATCGATTCCAGATAAACTTCGTCCATGTAAAAAAATTAAAAGCGGTGGTTTATTGTCAAGTATTTCTTTGTTTGGTAAATTAATCCAAAACGGATATTCTGTCTTTCCCACAATGGTTGAAAGTTGTGCATTACCATTTTGGAAACAAAAATAAATCAGTAAAAAGAAAATTATTTTTTTCATGAAGTAAAAATAAACAAAAAATCCCTAAACATTTGTTTGGGGACTTTTTAGTAGCGAGACCGAGATTTGAACTCGGGACCTCAGGGTTATGAATCATTTTAAACGCCTATTTTGCTGCTAAAAAGCCTCTTTTTTTATAAAATCGTGTACGGTATCGTGTACTGTTTTGTGTACTTTTTTGAGAGTGCAAAGTACTACTTTTTTATAAAAAACAGAATATAAAATCTATTTTAGATTTTATAACAAACCGTTTTATAATAACGATACAAATGATCGTAAATCAACAGTTCGTATTTTCGTTGTTTTGATGTAAATTGTCGGTTAATCATCAAATAACAATAATACTGTAAAAAAAAGTTTACACAAAATTTTGATTACTAACATTTTTAGAGTTTATAGTTACAAAAAACTTAAAATTGTTGATTAAAATTTGCCTTAAATTATCCAAATTCGTCCTGATTTATCTAAATATCTGTTTTTGGACAAAATATTTAAAAATAATTAAATTTTGAAAATAAAACAATTTATCAATGAATTCAGTGATTACAGCATTAAAGTAACATTTTAGATTTGTCTCGATTTATACAAATTTGTCCTAATTTATTCAGATTAGATAATTTAGGACATTTTTTATCTTGATTCTTATTTAATTTGTTTTAGAATTAAATCATCTAGTTTTAAATAAGTTACAATATTAAAATGCTCTTAATTACTAACTTTTTTACTTATGAAGTTGCTCAAAACAGCGAATATTATTTGACATATTTTTTTCACTAATAATATTAAAATTATAACTAATTTTGCAAAAAATTAAAAGTCAGTTTTGAAGTAACATAGAATAATAAAATAAAAAACTTAAAAATAAACAAATTACAATTATGAAAAACACAATTTACCTTTTTTTACTTTTTGCATTCTCAAGCAGTTTTGGGCAAAAAATACGATTCGAATATGATAATGCCGGAAATCAAATTCTTAGAAGATATTGTTCAAATTGTCCAAACAAGAACACAAACCCAAAAGAAATTGCAAAATTGCAACCAGAGGATATGCAAAAGTTTTTTCCTGAAGATGTAATCTCCTATTATCCAAACCCTGTAAAAGATGAATTGTTTTTGAAATGGGAGTTAATAAATAACAACAAAGTTTCTAAAATTGAGATGTATTCTTTGAGTGGTCAATTAATGAAATCATTTTCTGATACAGTTGATAAAGAAAACCAAATTGTCAATTTTCAGGAATATCCACAAGGCATTTATTTTGTGAAATTAGTTTACTCAAACGGAGATGAAAAATCTATTAAAATCATCAAACAATAAATTATGAAAAATACATTACTATTCCTTATTTTTATATTTAGCACTTTTTCATACTCTCAAGAAGATCGTTTTGGTGGAACTCCTGTAAAAGGTATTATTCCAATTACAAGAACAAATCCGAAAAATATTTCCAATCTAAGCGATAAAACTAGTTCCCAAACAGGGATTATTCCTGCTGTAGGACAGCCAACAGGTAACTCATCAGAAGTTGGAGTTACAGAAGGTCAATTATCTGTTTCATTATCTGGTGCAGCCAATTATAGTATTCCAATTGCTGTTCCACCTGGAATCAATGGAGTTGTGCCGCAATTATCGTTAACATATGACAGTCAAAGCGGTAATGGACAAGCGGGTTATGGTTGGAACATTTCTGGAATTTCATCAATAAAAAGAATTCCATCAACAAAATATCATGATAATATTATAGATCCAGCAGACACTGATAATTTAGATAGATTTGCTCTAGATGGTCAAAGATTAGTTGTTAAAACTGGAACTACAGGAGTATATGGTGCAATCGGAACTATTTATGAGTTAGAAAATTATTCTAACATAAAAATAACAAGTTTTGTTGATAATGTAAGTTTACAATACACCTATGGTGGAAATGGGTTTTTAGTCGAATATCCAGATGGCTCTAAAGCAAAATATTCTTTGAAATGGTCTCAAAATTATAATATTGATTATTGGGAAAATGCCCAAGGTATAAGAATTAATTATGATTATGAACTTACAGGTATAGACTCTTTAAAGATTTCTAGTATAAGTTATGGAAATTCAAATCAAAATAGAATTGACTTTATTTATAAAAATAGGTTAAGAAATGAAACTGGATTTACTGCTACATCTCAAAATTCTAGTGAGTTTAAAATTTTAAGTGAAATTAAAGTGACTGGAAATTCTGTTGCTTTTAGAAATTATGTTTTAAACTATGATGCAACTGCATTAGGATACGAAAGATTAATTAGTATTACTGAAAAAAGTGGTGACAATTCAAAAAGTTATAATCCAACTGTTTTTACTTACGACACTACTCCCGAAACAATTACCTATAACCCAATACAAACTAACGTTAATATAAGTAATATAAGTTTCAGAAATTCGAACTCTATTTCTGGTGATTTTGATGGTGACGGTAAAATGGATTTTATTATGTATCCAACTACTGGATCCGATGCAAAACAAAAGTATTGGCTATTCAAAGGAATTAATACTGGTTCAACAAATATTGGATTTCAAGACAATATTGGTGCTTTTGAAGAAATTTTTCCAATATCTTGGCTTGGCGGTAGTGCTAGTTACGGATATAAATTAATGCCACAGCAAGGCTGGTGCGTTGTCAAGAATAACATTACCACCAACAAAACTTCATTTTCAAATTATTCATTAGGCTTCACCAATCCTATTCTTGTACAAGATCTTAAAGAATATATTTTTCCTAAATTTAATATTAACACTGCTGATTTAGATTATAGTGGGACTAATCAAAAATACCTCAAAACTATTGGTAAAAAATATATTAATGGTGATTTTAATGGTGATGGTATTTCAGATGTATTGGTGTTTGAATACAATACCACTTTTACTATGGGTTTGGGATATGGTTTGAAAACAACTAGCACATCAATTGTTGATCCAGGTCCAGGAGGTGGAGGAACACAATATGAATATATAGGACAATCCTATTTAGTTAATTTAGACAAACGCTTAACAGCAAATTTTGTTACAGGTGCAGGACAATTAAATATCAATGCAAGTAGCGTATTAATCGTTGATGATGTTGATGGCGACGGAAAATCGGATGTACTTGTTTTTAATGGGAATACTGTTAAAGTTTATAATTTGAATGATAGTAATCAATTACAGTTGTTGTGGACTACAACAAATGGCAACATTAATACAAGTTTACCCATTTTGATGGGAGATTACAATGGTGATGGAAAATCAGATTTTATAATTCCAAAAGGATACGGAAACAACTATGCTAAATTTATATCAAATGGGGTTTCATTCAAAATATATGATGTAACCTACGATATACCATTTAGTCCAAATTCAGGTACTAATGCCAACCCAAATGCGAATTATATAATCCCAACTGATTTTGATCACGATGGTAAAACAGATTTGATTTTAGCACAAAATGTAACATTTATCTCTATTCCATCATTACCACTGGTTAATTTAGCACCGACAGGTCAAGGCTATATATCAGTAAATAATTACAAAAACACGGGCAATAATTTTGTAAATTCTTCATCAACTTCTTCTAATTGGCAAAGTATAATAGGCTCTTATGCGGTTCCATTTTTTTTAAATACAAACAAACAAAACGCCGAGGCTGAAATAAATTTCATGACTAATAGTAGTATTATTCATTTTAATTCTACTAAAGACTTCAGTAAAGACAAATTATTACGATCAATAACTATTGGTAACGGTGTTAAAAATGTGATTTCCTATTCAAGTCTAAAAAATATAGATCAATCAATTAATGAAGATTATAGATATTATCCATCAACAACAACTGAAAATTATCCAAACTACGATATCAAGGTGGCACCAAGTCTAACTATAGTTTCTACTTTAGAGAATGTTTCACAAACAACTTATAGAAAACAAGATTACAGGTACTATGGAGCAGTTACAAATGTAGAAGGTATTGGATTTCTTGGATTTAGGGGAATTGCAAAAACGAATTGGTATAATGAAAATACACCTATAATTTCCACAATTTCTAAATATGATGTTTCAAAACGCGGTGCACTTTCTGAAACGTTTACAATTGCGGGTCAAGTTTTTGGAAATTTCACAAACTTTTCTCCTACTAGTTTTATAAACAAAACTAATTTGACCTATGTAGATCAAGTATTACCAAACAAAGTTTATAAAATTCAAAATACTTTTAAAGTAAATTACGATGGTTTGGCTGGCACCTCAAATGAAACCACCACAACATTTGACGCTTATAACAATCCCGAAACCGTTAGCAGCATTACAAAAAATGGTGCTACGGTAGATCAAACTCAAACGTCAGTTATAACCTATGACAATAATAATGTTGTAGGAAGTACATATTATATTGGTCGCACAAACAAAAAAATAAGTTCGGTTACTCACAATGGAGATACCATGACGAGTGAAGAACAATTTGCATACAATCCAGTTCAATTGCTTTCGCAAGTCAAGAAAAAAGGTCATTTAACAAATTTTATTACAGAAGATTACTTATATGATACTTTTGGTAACGTTTCTAAAAAAACAACTTCAGTTGTCGGTGGTTTAGCACCACGAGAAACAAATTTTGTTTTTGACCCAACAGGACGTTTTTTAATGACTAGTAAAAATGTAGAGGGGCAAGAAACTACTTACACATATAATCAAAGTACAGGTTATTTATTAACAAAAACACTACCATCAAATCCAGGATTTCCGCTAACTACTACTTTTGAGTATGACGTTTGGGGTAAAACCAAAATAATAATAAATTATCTAGGTAAAAAAAATTATACCAATTATTTTACTGAAACTAATGGTTATAGTAATATTGTGAATACAGGAGATGATGGCAGTTACTCAAAAACAAATTATGATGATTTGGGAAGAGTTTATAAAACATCAGTTAAAAATATTGATGGAACACATTCAACTCAAAGTACACTTTATGATATATACAACAGAAAAATATCTGTTAGTGAACCCTATAATGGTTTATCTGAAACTCCAACACTATTCAATACTTCGAGCTATGATTTGTACGGAAGACCTATTGAGTCTCTCGAATGTACTGGTAAAACCACTACTATTTCTTACACAGGTTTAGATACAACTGTTTTTGATGGAGTAAAAACAATACTCACAAAAAAGAATTCTTTAGGTTATACAAAAAGTTCTACAGACGATGGAGGAACTATTAACTATGAGTATTTTGCAAACGGAAACCTAAAAAAATCTATATATGGTGCAACAACTATAGAGATGGAACAAGATGGTTGGGGTCAAAAGACAAAGTTGAAAGATCCTTCAGCTGGTGAGTATAGATACGAGTACAATGCTTTTGGTGAGACCAAAAAAGAAATTACTCCAAAAGGCGAAACTACCTATGATATTAACCCAGTTGGTAAAGTAAACTGGAAAACAATTGTGGGCACTGGTGGAGATACAACAAATTCAAAATCAACTTATACGTACAACGCAACAACTAAATTATTAGAATTTACTAAATTTGAAGATTTTACTGGTGGTTACTATGAAAATTATGGTTCTTATTATGATAATTACAAAAGACTCAATTTTTCTGACCAAAGTGGTTTTCTTGCATATTATCAAAGAGCTACATCCTATGACGCTTTTGGAAGACCCGAAAAAGAATTATACACTGCTGTAAACACAGCAAACATGAAAACTTCTTCGAAATGGATTCGAAACACATATAAAAATGGATATCACTGGCAAATTCTTGACGATGCATCAAGTCAAATGCTTTGGCAAACTAATGTTACAAACGCTAGAGGTCAAATGACTAATGGTAGTTTTGGAAATGGCATCATTGCTTCAAACTCCTTCAATCAATTTGGATATTTAACTAAAATTAAACACGATGTTGCAACCAATGGAGTAAATGTGATGACTTTGAACACCAATTTTGATGTTCAAAGAGAAAATTTACTAGATCGTTATAATAGTTTGTTTGATTATAAGGATGTTTACACTTATGATTCGCTAGATCGTTTGACCAGTATGAGCGAAACTGGGGACTTAATTGGAAATTATAAATTTAATACAACTTCAACAGAAGGATTTCAATCAGTTGGGAATGCGAGTTTAAGTCTCACAAACGGGGGTCTTTTAACTACAGCAACAACCAATAACTCAGGTGTTGAAAAACAAATTATTACAAATGCCCCTTTGGGCAGAGCAGTAAATATTAAAGGTTTTTTAAGTACATATTCAACTTCAGTAGGTACGACTTTAAATGTTGTTATTTATGAAAAAGATCCTATCTCTCAAAGTATATTAAGTACTACATCAATTCCTATATTAAATGGTAATTTCTCGTATGCTAAAATAATCAGTAATGCTAATTCTAACGTATTTTTAAAATTCCAAATAAGTAATGCTTCACAAGCGAACATGGCGTTTCATATATCTAATGTAATCGTTACACTTGAAAAGTTGAATACACAAACGTATAAGCCAGATGGGCGTATTGAGCAAAATAACTTGGGGCAATACAATTATACTATAACAGCACCAACTTTTCCTGTAACAAAAATTTATCAAAACAGTTCTATAACTCCAACAGCGGAGGCAACAGCACTTTTTGCAGGAAGAAATGATTTGGAAATTAAATACAACGTATTTAAAAGTCCAATTAATATTATTGAAGAAGGAAGAGACAAACTCAATTTTGAATACAATTCTAACAACATGCGAACCACCATGTATTATGGTAGTTTAGAAGCAGACAGGTACTTGCGTAAATTTCGCAAACATTATTCTGTAGATGGTAGCATGGAAATGAGACACAACACACAAACTGGCGAAGTCGATTTTGTAACTTACATTGGTGGCGATGGTTATACAGCACCAGTTGTACTGAAAAGCAATGGTGTTACCCAACAATATTTATATTTGCATCGCGATTATCAAGGTTCGATTTTAGCAATTACCAACCAAGCGGGTGCAGTAGTCGAGAAACGTTTGTTTGATGCATGGGGAAATATAGAAAGAGTACAAGACGGATCTGGTGCCACACTTGCTGGTTTGACAATTTTAGACAGAGGATATACGGGTCACGAGCATTTGCAAGATATTGGACTTATCAACATGAATGGTCGTTTGTATGATCCATTAGTACACCGTTTCTTGCAGCCTGACAACAATTTGCAAGACCCAAGCAATACACAAAACTATAATCGTTATGCCTATGTGATGAATAATCCATTGAAATATACTGATTATTCTGGAGAAGCATACACTGGTGGACCAGGAAAAGAACCTGGCGGTCTTTCAAACGGTGAACAATCAGCATTTGGTAACGCTATAGCAACAATAGGTAGAAATTGGGATAATTGGGGTATCAAAAACTGGTCAAACAAAAACATAGGTTTGAACCAATTCTCTCAAGGAGTCAAAGATGCTGGAAATTTTGTAGGCAGAAACATACAATCTGTTGGCGATTTTATTCAAAGAAATATTGAGTCAATTTTTGGTGGAGGTAAAAAAGAACCCATATCTTTACCAACAACTCCATCATTTTCTAATTATATGTTGTCTGATGGTTGGCAGAAAGAGGGGTTTGGGTTTGTTAAAGGTGATCATAAAATGTCTCCAGAGACTGCATTTTATCAATACCATCGTTATAATATCAGTATTAGAAATATTAATAAAAGTTTTTATGAAAGATTAACTTCAGTAGATAATGGATATTATAATTTACCAGATCCTAATATGCAAGCAGATTCAGGTGCTCTTGGTTTTATTTGTGGCGAAGGGGAGTTAAAGTTCATTCAATATAGTGGCGAAATGTTAAATACTTTAAAAAGTACTGAAATTGGGGTTCAATCAGAGGAAGCAGTTAGTAAATTTGTAGAGATGTTTAAAAATAATGATTTGTCGGTTTATACAAAACCAATTTATACTTATATGTATAAAGGTGAAAGATTTATTTTAGATGGACATCATAGAATCGAAGCAGCGAGAAGGCTGGGTGTTGCAATTGAAGCAATTGAACTTTCTGGATTAAAAGGATATAATTTATTTGCTAGTAAAGTTGCAGAAATTTTTAAAGGATTACACTTCTAAATTATGGAAAAAATATTAAATGATTATGTAAGTTTTATCAAATGTTTTGAAAATAAATTACGAAATAAATTTATATTTAAAGAAAATCCATATTTTGTTGTTGGGGATTTATTTGAAAGAAAAGGTAGTTTTGATAATTATAATTACCATTATCATGGATCAGGGTGCACAGTACAAAAGGATGGAATAATTTGTAATTTTGATGTTGCTCCATTAAATGAAAGTCCTATAAAATTTTCATTATGGGACTTTAAAGAATTTATTCGAACAAACAAAAATTATGATTCACAAAATTATAATTTAAATACAGTTGAAGTTGAATTAGATTATCTTTTAAAAAAAGGTTTATTGTCATGGCTAAATATTGATGGAAATGTCTTTAAAATATATCAAGTTTCAGAAAATATTCTATAACCTATAAATATTTTAGAATAATTAAATTATTTAAAATGAAAAAAATTCTCTACATAATACCTTTTTTATTTTGTACATGTACAACATCCAAAGATGAAAACAATACTCCTGCTAGTACTTTTAGTTTTGATTTGACGCCCTCGGTAATTAGTGCTGTAATTGGTCAAACATTTACTATAACGGTTAATGCAAATGAAACCATCAATACCATGTGGGTGTCGCAAGACAATTTCGCAACTGTTGGTTTTGCTTCTAGGACGTTTGGTACTTCGTTTCCGCTCTATTTCAATTTTGATACTTTGGGAGTAAAAACCAGAGAATTGGGATAATGATATTATGAGAAAAAGTACACGTACTGAAGGATGGGTTTTGCGCAAAATGAATAAGGCAGGAACTGATTTTACTGGGCGTTTACTACAATATCACCCAGGCACACCGAGACACTTTGAAGGTTTACCGTATTGGAAAGTTTCAAATGGGATGGATTTATTTAGATATATTTCGAAATTATGAAAACAGAAGAACAAGAAAAATTAGTAATCGAAAGTTTAAAACTTTTGGCGATGCCTTTACAATCTCAAAAAGATTTTCTAAATGATTTTGTTGATGTTCCAGACGATGTTATATCAAATTTTGAAAATGCTTTTCTGGTATTGCCAATACTGATTGAAAATGATAAATTCACAAACAATTTTATAGCATCTGTTTTACGTCTAAACAATAAAATTAAGTGGTGTTTGAGAAATATTGAATTAGATGATTTTGAAAACTCCGAATGGAATAAAGTAAGAATAATGTCAAATGAAACTTTAAAATTAATCAATAACAATGTGTAAGAATGAAAAAAATACTATACCTAATTCCTCTTTTACTTTGTATGTGTACAACATCCAAAGACGAAAACAATACTCCAGCAAGTACTTTTAGTTTTGATTTGACACCCTCGGTTATTAGTGCTGTAATCGGTCAAACATTTACTATAACGGTTAATGCAAATGAAACCATCAATACCATGTGGGTGTCGCAAGACAATTTCGCAACGGGTGGTTTTGCTTCTAGGACGTTTGGAACTTCGTTTCCACTATATTTCAATTTTGATACTTTGGGTGTAAAAACCATTTGGGTGCGTAGTACCAATAGCAAAAACGAGGTTAGTCAAAAACAAATCACTATCAACATCGCAAGAGGAAACGCCATAAAAATAATTGGTTTGCAAGTCATTACTTTTGATGGTATTAATACCTCTTGGGATCCAGAATTTTCCATTACTGACCCAAATCGTTTAGCAGATTTGAAATTTGGTTTTGTAAAGGGTCTATTAGGAAATCCAATGAATAATAGTTCTAGTTCTAATCTTTGGTATGTGTCGCCAACAATTCAAAATCAAGGTAACATGACTTGGAGCATGGCTAACGAAAATCTTTTTATTGATCCAACCAAAACATTCGAATTTGCACTTTCTGACGATGATGGTTATCCTGTTGCGCAAAACCTACTTCCAGGTGTTTTTGATACAAAAACGATTGGTTTTTCTAATTATTTGGTTACAAAACCAACCACAATTACCTACACATTTCCGGATGTTAATTTAGAATTCAAATTGTTTGTAGAGTGGGCTAATTAATAATTCAAAAAATAAGTACATTGAAGTTAAAATATACCATTGTTTTGTTTTTATATGCATGGCTTTCGTTTGCTCAAGGTGAAGCGAATATTTGGTATTTTGGCAATCAAGCAGGTTTAGATTTCAATTCAGGTGTTCCAGTTGCTTTAACTAATGGATTAATAAATACACAGGAAGGTTGTGCAACTTTATCCAATGCCACAGGGCAACTGCTTTTTTATACAGATGGAATCACTGTTTATGATCGTAATCATCAGATTATGCCCAATGGAATTGGCTTAAAAGGTGATCCTTCTAGCGCTCAATCAGCAACTATTGTTCCTAAACCCGGATCAACTAATTTATTTTATATTTTCACAACTACTAATGAACATGATCCTGATGGTTTTAGATATTCGGTAATTGATTTAAATCTAAATGGTGGTCTTGGAGACATAACTTCAGAAAAAAATGTATTGGTTTACACACCTTGTGTAGAAAGTGTTGGGATTACTAAACATGCTAACGGTACTGATTTTTGGATAGTCACACACGGTTGGAATAACAATAGTTTCAATAGTTATAAACTTACAGCAACAGGTCTTGTGTTAACTCCAGTTACGACAAATATAGGTTTGCCAATTACAGGCACAGGTTTTCAAGCTGCTGGAAATATTAGAATTTCTCCAAGTGGCTCAAAGTTGGCTATAACTAGCGTATCTGATTTTTTAGAGTTATATGATTTTAATACCAATACAGGCATTTTGTCAAATGAAAATTTACTATCCACAGAAACAGGAGAATTATATGGTATAGCTTTTTCTACTGATGAGACACTTCTCTATGTTACCAATTCCTTACCATCTAAATTATATCAATTCAATCTTTTGGCTAGTAATATTGCTAATTCCAGAATTAGTTTAGCAAATCCTCAATTTAATTCTTTTGCTGCATTACAATTAGGTCCAGACAACAAAATTTACATGGCAGTTTATGGTCAAAATAAGTTAAGTGTTATAAATAATCCTAACGTTTTAGGGATAGGTTGTAATTTTCAACTTAACTCTGTAGATCTTGCAGGTAAATTATCTCTAGGTGGCTTACCATCGTTCAACCAATCTTATTTTTTTTCTCCTTCAATTCAATTTACAAGTGCTTGTGTTGGACAAAATACCAGTTTTCAATTTCAAACGAATCAAACAGTTCTGAATGCTACATGGGATTTTGGAGACAATACAGGAACTGTGCTTGGAATAAATCCTACACATAGTTATACAACATCAGGTACATATACCGTTTCTGTTGTAGTAAATACACAAAATGGTACAGGAAATAGTTCTAGAGATATCGTCATTTCCGCCGTTCCCACCGCCACGCCACCAACTGCCACCACAAACCGTCTCATCTGCGACCCCAACAACGATGGATTTTTCAATTTCGATTTAACATTGCAAAATCCTGCGATACTCAACGGACAATCAGCAAGCAACTACCAAGTCAAGTATTTTGCAAATTCGGTAGACTATGCCAACAACGTAGCCATAGCAAATCCTGCAAATTATACCAATAGCATTGCCTATCAAGCACAAACCCTAGTTGCCGAAGTCAGCAATCTAGCCAATACCAATTGCAAAGCCACTACAAGTTTTACCATTCAAGTATTCGAAACGCCCCTACCAGCAACAAACATTCTGCCCATTCGAGCCTGCGACAACACCACGTTTGGAACAGACAATGACGGCAAAATTCTATTTGATTTAACCCAGCGCAGTACAGCCATACTCAACGGACAATCGCCCAGTACATTCACCATATCGTATTTTACCGATGCCGCT
>JANPDC010000137.1:0-2624 GCA_031431275.1 Bacteroidota bacterium | reverse complement strand
GAAAGTTGATATAGGAATTGATATTAGAACAATTGTTTCAGGAATAGCTGAACATTTTTCACCAGAAGAAGTAGTTGGAAAACGAGTTACTGTTTTGGTAAATCTAGCTCCTAGAAACCTTCGTGGTGTGGATAGTCAAGGTATGATTTTGATGACAAATTTACCTGGCGGAAAATTGGTTTTTGTAAATCATGATGTAGATGGTGTTGGGAATGGGGAAACGATAAGTTAAAGTTTACGAAAAAATCGTAATTTAATTTTTATATAATATTTATAATGCGTTATTTTACTTTAAATTTTTAAAATAAACGAAAAAATCGTAAAATGTTAATACGCTTCACAGTAAGTAACTTCATGTCTTTCAAAGATGAGACGGAGTTTAATATGCTTCCTAGTAAAGGAAATGGCTCAAGATTATTGCCAAATCATATTAAAAAGACAAAATCTGGAGTTGAAGTTTTAAAAACCGCTGCAATTTATGGCGCCAATGGCGCTGGAAAGAGCAATTTAGTCAAGGCAATTGCTTTTTTAAAATCAATAGTTATTGGCGATGTTGACATGTTAGTTCCCCAAAGTAAAAGATTTAGATTAGACAAAACTTTTTTGGACAAGTCTTCAACTTTTAGAATCGAATATGAATATAAAGACATCCATTTTGATTATGCTGTGGAAATTTTTAAAGGAAAAATTATTGAAGAGTGGCTATATCTAATCAATTCTATCTCTAAAAGTAAAGAGGAATTGTTGTTTAAAAGAAAAAACAACAATGTTGAATTTGGAGACTATTTCAAGAATGAAAACGAAATAGAGTTTGGAACTAAATTTCTGAAAAAGCAACTTAAAGAAACAGAAACTGCATTAAACACTTGTTATTTACTTTTTGATGATAATAAAATTTTAAATTTAGTTTTCGAAGCTTTTGAGAAAATTCATATTGTCTATCCTACATCTTTCAATATAGAATTTACTCAATCTGTATTATTAGGTCAAAAATCAATGGATTTTGTTGAAAAGATGCTTTCAAGTAGTAAAACAGGAATTGAAAAAATCGTTTTAAGTAAAATTCCAATTAATGACTTTTTTGGAATTGATGATGAAATTTTAAAAAATAATTTAATTGAGCAATTAGAGAATATACTGGAAATTGGAAAAGCTACTGCATTGGTTTTTCAACATAAAAGACAAAATTTTAGCTTAATTAAAGAAAATCAAGCCTATTTAGTATATGTATTATGCACAAAACACGAAAATTCTGATTTTATATTTGATTTTCACGAAGAGTCTGACGGGACTAATCGCTTGTTTGAATTAGCACCAGCATTAGAAGAACTAATTTATGAAGATGATAATACATATATAATCGACGAATTAGAACGAAGTTTACATCCAATTTTAGCTAAACAACTTTTAAAATTATATTCGCTAAATTCTAAATCTAAAAGCCAATTAATTTTTACAACACACGAAAGTCACTTACTCGTTGACGATTTATTGAGAAGAGATGAAATTTGGTTTACAGAAAAAAAACTTGATGGTAGTACTGATTTTTATCCGTTGAGTGATTTCAATCCTAGGGGTGATAAAGTTTTGGAGAGAGGTTATTTACAAGGTAGATATGGTGGAATTCCATTTTTAGCTGATTTTTCTAAATTAATTAATGAAGAAACTTCAATAAAATGAATAGAAGGAAATACACTTTAGATGATTACAATAAAAAAGAGCCTTTTGATGATTCTTGTGTAAAATTTTTTATTATATACGAAGGAACCGACAGAGAACCTAATTATTTTGAAGCGTTTAAAAATGTTTTTTTAGAAGAGAAAAAAGCTTACGTCCATCATGTTTTAGAAAATTCTATTGTTAGGGGGAATATGCCGAAAAATTTAATTGATAGAGCAAAAGATTTTATCAAAAATCCACCCAAAGATATAAAATTTACCCCTTCAGAAGAAGATAAATTTCGATTTGTAATTGATGTTGACAAACACCCAATACAGCAAATAATTAATTTAAAAGAGTACAATGACACACTAACTGATTCAGGTCTTTACATAAGTAACTTTTGTTTTGAAGTATGGTTGTGGTTTCATTTAGACGAACAAGAAAACATCACTGCTAAAAAGTCAAAAGAAATTAAGACTAAGTTAGGTGAAAAGCAAAATGAATTAAAATTTGCTACAATTCCACATGATTATATGGTTAGAGATTTAATTTTAAAAGCTATTGAAAGAGCCGAAAAAGCAGATTTAGTTAAGGATAATTATTTCCCAGTAGAAAAATCTACAAAAGTATATCTACTCGTTAAAGAATTATTAGAATATTCCATTTTAAACAACCCCGTTGATGAAGCTGAAATTTTATAAAATGAACCCAAAAGCAATCCCTTCAATGCCGACACTATATTGTTTGTAAACGAAACCTAATTTCCAACCAATTATAAATTAACAAAAAAGAAATATATTTGTTCAAATAATTAAGCATATTATGAAAAATTTAAAAAATATTTATATCACAGTAATAATCGCAGCAACACTTTCAAGCTGTGGTGGAGCACAACAAGTAATGAGTACCAATCCTGCTAATATAGACAGGATGCCGCTTAAAACTGGCAAACTAGCCGAGAA
>JANPDC010000136.1:0-12386 GCA_031431275.1 Bacteroidota bacterium | reverse complement strand
AGCGGCATCGGTAAAATACGATATGGTGAATGTACTGGGCGATTGTCCGTTGAGTATGGCTGTACTGCGCTGGGTTAAATCAAATAGAATTTTGCCGTCATTGTCTGTTCCAAACGTGGTGTTGTCGCAGGCTCGAATGGGTAAAATGTTTGTTGCTGGTAGGGGCGTTTCGAATACTTGAATGGTAAAACTTGTAGTGGCTTTGCAATTGGTATTGGCTAGATTGCTGACTTCGGCAACTAGGGTTTGTGCTTGATAGGCAATGCTATTGGTATAATTTGATGGATTTGCTATGGCAACGTTGTTGGCATAGTCTAAAGCATTTGCAAAATACTTGACTTGGTAGTTGGTTGCCAGTTGCCCGTTGAGTATCGCTGGATTTTGCAATGTTAAATCGAAATTGAAAAATCCATCGTTGTTGGGGTCGCAGATGAGACGGTTTGTGGTGGCAGTTGGTGGCGTGGCGGTGGGAACGGCGGAAATGACGATATCTCGATTGTTGGTACCTGTTCCTAAACTGCTGGTTGTGGTTACGGTTACAGGAAATGTTCCTGACGTGTTGTACACATGGGTTGGCGCTAGACCTGTCACTGTTCCTGTGCTGTCGCCAAAATCCCATGTGGCACTCGTGATGGTTTGATTGGTGTTGAGACTGAAACTGTTGCTTTGTCCCACACAGGCGTTTGTGAGTTGGATGGCGGGGGAATAGAAAAAGGAAGTGACGAAGGGTGGGAGACCTCTACCACAAAATTTACCGTTTAAATCAATTGCATCCAACTGATAATTACAATTCAAGCCAACTATATTGGGATTATTGATAACAGATAATTTTGTTTTAAATTTTTGAGCAACATAGATTTTACCATCTGGACCTAATTGAAGGGCAAAAGCGAATGGTTGAGTGTTGTGTATCATGATTGTACTAATGGGTAAACTTGGCAAAGTTAAATCGGTTTGAAAAACTTCTACTAAATCTACATTTTCTTTAGTAAAATAAAGGACATGATTGTTTGGTGAAAATTCTATTCCATAAAAAAAACCACCTCCTGTTGCTATAGTTTTTTCATTAGATAAAACTCCAGTTGAATTATTAAAATCGAAAACTTGCACACTACCAAAATAATGACAAAGTGCTAATTTAGATCCATCAGGAGAAATTTTCATATATCCAATAGCATTATCTGTTGAACTATTAGTTACTGAAATTCCAATATTTGTTGTAATTGGAATTAATGATAATCCTAAAGTAGTTAGATTGTAAGTTAAAAAAGTATTGCTATTCCAACCATGCGTAACAACCCAATAATCAATCCCATTCGCGTTTTTTACAATTGATAATTTTTCACATGATGGTGTGTAAATTAAAACATTTTTATTTGATGTAACATCACCTAGTCCAGAGTTTAAATTCATATCCACAATGGAATAACAAAAACCATCTGTACCAAAAAAAGCATCAAGAGTAAATATATAAAACAAATTAGGTGAACCTGGTTTTTGAACAATCGTAGCAGATTGTGTACTAGAAATATCTCCAAACAAACCAGTCCCATTAAACATTATTTGATGATTGCGATTATAAACCGTTATACCATCTGTGTAAAATAATAAATTGCCATTAGTATCTGAAATCGTCGCACAGCCCTCAATTGTGTTTAATTGTCCATCGATAAGCGAAGTAACTGTTCCGTTTAAATTAAATTTAATACCAGCATTTTCTCCAAAATACCAGTTGCTCGCTTCTTGTTGAGAAAAAGCAATAGTAGAAAAATAAAAAAATAAAAAAACTAATTTTAACTTCATAAATAAAAATAAATTTTTAATGACTGTCAAAGATGTTACTAAAAACTTAAAACGCAATCCCTAAGCCAATATTAAAAAAAGTATTGTTGTTAGATGCAGATAAGTTAGCTATATCATCTTTCGTTTTCGCAAACACTAATGTCAGGTTAGTGTCAACAAAAAATTGAGGGCTCACAAAATACTTTAAACCAGGAGATATTGTTATGCCTTGAGTGGTTAAATTTCTATCTGGATACATTACATCGTCAAAATAGGTAGGTGTAAATTTGTAAGAGTCATAATAATACCCAAATGCTACATATCCATTCAATTTTTCGGTTAGTGAATATGAACCCGAAACATTTGGATTAAATGCCCATTTAGTGGTGAAATTAGTAGTTTCAATAGAACTTGCATAAAAAAGTCTTAAACCCGCATCTATTGAGAATTTGTCCCACTTTTTCATCTGATAATTACCATAAAAACCAATGGGGCTGTTATGAAATGCTTTTTTACCTGATAAAGAATAAGAAAGCCCAATCTCAAATTTTGTGGTTTTTTTGTCTTGCGAATACGTCCAAGAACACATTAATAACATAGTAATAATAAATATTTTTTTCATTTTTTACTTTATTTTTTCATATTTTTTTTATTTAAACTCATCTATTTTAAGGCATTTTACAGCATCTGTTTTTACAAAATACAGAGTTTTAGGTTCGAATAAATCTTTGTTTTTTTCAATCACAAATTTAGTAAAATCTTTTGGATATGGTGGTATTACTTTCCAATCAGCAATAGTATCTCGGTTTTTAACATAGCCTCTATAATTGCAATATACAGGTACTCTTTGCCCACCACCAACCGTAATAATTGCATCGAAAAAAGTATAAATTGAATCATTTTTAACAGTAAAGTTAGGTAAATCAACATTGTACAACTTAAGTCTAGTATAAATTTCTTTGTAATATTTGCAATTAAATGATGAACTATCTCTTGTGGCGGTATTATCATTTATATAAATCTTTTTATTTTTACTAAATACTATTAATTCATTTGTAATACTTTTAGGAAAATCATATCTAAGTCCATTACTATAAACAAATGTGTCAACTATTTTATTATAATATCCATTATATCTAATTTTAGTTGTATCGAGTTTTTGAGACTCGATTACTGTTAAAGGTTTAATAGATGTTTTTACCTTATAAGCACAGCTCGAAAATACTAATATTGAAATAAAGATTATTTTTTTCATATTCTAACCTTGACGGTAAATAATTTGAGTTAAAAATGCACCAATAATAATTCATTCTACTTATCAAAAAAATATATTATTAGAAAAACATTACACTTAGTTAACTATTAATTTTAAATAGAGAATATCACTTTATTTCCTCTGTTCTAGGCTCTTCAACATTAATTTCAATTTTAGCAATATCCTTTACAGCAACTTTTCTTTTACCTCCCAAGATTCTAGATTTTAAGCCGTATAGAGTATCATTCTGAAGAATCACAGTATCAAAATACATTCCTAAATTTTCATTGGTAGTTATTTTGGTTATTTTAAAATTCATATTCTTTCCAGAATATAACCAAACCTCTTTACCGCTTTTATTGGTACATTTAATTTTCTTTAAATTATTAGAAAAATATTCGACACCAAGAGAACTGACATTTCGTTCTTTTGAAATATTCTGATTCTCCTGTAATTGAGATGCTAAACTTTCTTTTGTGACAGTAAACGTTGCACAACTTGACATCATGAGTATAGTTACTATTAAAATTGATTTTTTCATATTGTTTTTTTACCAATCTGGTTTATAAATTAAAAATTCTTTAGGTAAATCAATTATTTTATATTTACTTAAAACATTCCCACTTAATAATTCAATCCATTCTTTGTTTGATTTTAAAAATTTGCTTTTAATTAATCCTCCACCTTGCGGATGTTCAAAATAAAACTGGATAATTAATTCTTTTTCAAAATTATAAAATGCCATTTTTGCTTTTTTGGAATTTAATGATTCAATATCATTTTTATCAAAATAGTCAAATTCTGCAACTCTACCATTGTTGTAAAATTTTAAAAATTGCTTTTTTATACTAAAAAGACTTTTATTGCTTAAAGTATCAACTGCATCATACAATTCATATATTTTTGTGGTATCAATAAGTTTATAAACGTTTTCGTTTGTGTTTGGTTTTATTGAAAATTTACTTTCCATAAATCTCAATTTTCCATATTCATTTCTTGTTGCTACACATCCCAAAAATAAAAAACCTAGAAAAAATGCTATTATTTTCCTTACCATGTTGTAAAAGTATTAGAAGTTCTACATTGATAATACCCATTCCAATTTCCAGATTGATTTTCAAAACCACCGTCCTTAATTAGTCCATGAATAACTCTGTCTTGTATTGCGTGTCTAACACGCTCACTATTAAAACTATATTGTGAACCTTTATATCCAAAGGATAAAGAACCCATCCTATATTTGATAACAGTATCATTCACATAACTTCGTCTATAAAAACATCCTTTTTGATTTTTTTTTTCTATTTTTTAAAAACTTCATTAAATGATTTCTTGACATATATATGTTTATAACTAAAAATTGTCAAAAAAATGGAATCATTCCTTACACTTCCTTCGCTAATTTCTTTAACATAATAATTTGTTTTACCACCAGTTGAGGGATAAAAACTTTCTAATTTTAAATTATTATGATCCAAAATAAATTTCCCTCCATAATACACCGATTCTTTTTTTCTGTTAATAAATGATGCATAAAAGTATTTTTTTGATTTGCTTTCATAGAATCCATCATTGTGAAATAAAATTATTTCTGGATTATCTTTTTTCTCCAATGACTCAACATCAGAAACAATTTCTAAATAGATTGAAGTTGTGTCAATTATTAAAGTATTTTCTTTGGACATTTTTTTGTTAAATGAATATAAATTCAAATCAACATTTGATTCACCATTTATACCTTTTTTTATATGATAATAATTCATACAAGATGATAATAACATAATAAAAGAAAAAACAAGAAATTTTTTATTTACCATGATGTGAAAATATTTGCGGTTCTATATTGAAAATATCCATATGCATTTCCATTTTGCATTTGAAACATTCTTTGCATGGCAAGAAAAGTACCATGAATTGCTACGTTTTGTATGGCGTGTCTAATCCATTCACTATTTATACCATATTTACTACCTTCATAACCAATGTATGCGGCACCTAATCTATATTTTGTTCCTTTTTCATCTACAAGTCCGTTTATATAACGCTCACCATAAGAGCCATTTTTTCTTGTGCCTACATCTCCTTCAACTCCATCCCATTTTCCAGAAGTTTCATTTTTATAACTATCTTTATTTCTCAGTCCAGTAAATAAATTGAACCCCAACGAGACCTCAGCAAAATTTAATGATAACGCCGCAGTTCTGTAACTATCACCACCATCACCTGTTTTTATTGTATTGAATGGTTTACCATCATTCTCATATTGGGCTTTAAAATTACCAAAATGCAACCCAAGTGTGCCTGTTCTTTGTGCAAAATCTCCACCCCAAATATTTGTACCTAAAGAAACCCCGTTTTTACCATCATCCCAACCTACTAAAAGCGAATGTCTTGTTTCTATACCATTTTTACCAAATCCGTTATAATTACTATTACTTACAACACCAATTCCTGCGGAAAAACTAAAATTCCCATCAGAATACGTTATCGTTAAATTTGCTCCTGATCCAGATGCGTTGCCAAAAGCTATTGTAGGATTGAGACTTATGCTCCAATTACCAGACCGAATTCCCGGATTACGTACTCCAAAATAACTTGAAACAGAATTATAAATAGCAGTATCTATATATGCACTAACTGAAGATGCAATAAAATTCCACATAGGTGCGTTTAATGCTCCACTACCTGCTGTAATGCCAGATGATGCTCCTGCACTATTGTACAACAATAGACCAGTTACTGCACTAATTAGCCCAGATCTCACTGAACTCCAACCCCAATTACCAGTTGTTAAACCACTACCAACATATCCGACCACAAAAGATGCTCCTGCAACGATCAAATCATCTAAACCAAACCATTCCCCCGATTGATCTGTATACTTAAACGGGTTGTTTGTTACATATCCATATCTATTATAACTTTGTGTGCTGTATGGCGATTGTACATAATTATCTGGGGATAAAAATCGATGAAACTTTGGGTCATATAACCTTCCATTCATGTTGATGAGTTCCACTCCCAATAAATGTTCATGACCTGTGTAACCTCTATCAATTATCATCACACCCATGACATCTGGAACAGTGGTAACACCTGTGTTGTTGGCGTAACGTATCAAAGAGCCCCAAGCATCAAACAATCGTTTTTCGACTACTTGACCATTATCATTTGTTATAGCCAAGATAGATCCTTGGTTATCACGATGTAAATATAAGAAACTTTCATTAATTCCGTTACCATTATTTTTTAAAATCACAGGTGTAGAATACGCATCGCCATTCAAATAGGTAACAAATTCTGTCGTATTTGTTACAATATTTCTTTTGATTTCCATACTACCTTCTGCTGAATAGAATTTACGAAGAGGACGCAAATTCTTTGCCTGCAAGCCTCCATAATACATTGCAGAACGAGATTCTATAGCGTTATATTCAAAATCAATATTTTCACGACTGTTTACAGTTATCCACAATGGTTTTTTGAATGCATTATACCCAATTTCTTGTTTGCGTGCTTCATAATAAGCCAGGATTCCTAAATTTGTTGGTGTTACTGTCGTAACTTGATATGGGTGGTTGGTATCGGTATACGCATAATCACCAATATTGTTTGCTCCAATTCGACCTCGATTGTCATAGGTTTGATTTACGACTGTTCCAGAAGCATCTTTGTAATTCAACAATCTATCTAAACTGTCATAAGAATTTGTGAAATTTTCTGACCAAGCAAACATACTATTCGTTCTAGTATTTAGATTTCCTGTGATGGGATTAAAACTGTTTGTTAATGTCAAGAAAGGTACTGCAGAAGCATTTGCTCCATTTATTGTTTTGTAACTTGTAGAAGCAGGAAAGCCAAAAGCATCATAAGTATTTGTTTCTAAACCTATGGTGTCACCATAATTTGCATTGAGTAGTTGTCCTCGTTCGTTAACCTGATTGATTTGATACAATACTTTATTTGTAGCATCATCAATCATTTGATATTTATACCCATTTTGATACGTGTTTTTTATCCATCTATCAGAATGTTTTCCATCTGATAGGTTAATAGCGGAATACAATTCTTTGAAAGGTCGTCCAAAGTCATCAAATTCTGTCATTCGTTTGAAATTGGCTTGATTTCCGTTTTCTTGAGTTGAATTTAATCTTTTGAATGCATCATAACCATATGTATAATTTGTAGTTATTCCAGCAGTATAATCATTGTAAACACTAGATGCCATTAATTTTGAAGCGTCATACGTATAAGTAACTTTTGAGTTTGTTGGATCACCCAACAAACCTTGAATAGTCTTAAAATTTAATTTTCCAAAATTATCATAATCATAAATTGTAATACTTTTGTTGTCTACAATTTCTTTAGTGGTTTCACCAAAAAGATTGTATTCATAACGATAGGTACCCGCAGATGGATCTATTAATGTGACTTTTCTTCCCCATACATCTTGTTGCACTGTGGTAATTACTCCTTCATAATTAGTTGATTTGAGGTTGCCATTTGCAAAATATTTGTAATTTATAATACCACCTGGTGTTTCGGTCATGGAAATCACATTTCCGATCGCATTTTTTGTAGATGATTTAGATTTAATACCATCGGTTGTTGAACCAGTTAAACCAGAATAACTGTTTGTAACGGTTTTGCCTGTAAAACTTATACTTTGATACACTCTACCATATATATCATATTTTGTCTCGTTCCATTGTGTTGGGTTATTATCATAAAACGGTTCAGATGATTTTACAGTTCTATCGTAAATATCATACGAAGTGGATACATAGGAAATTTTAGAATTAATATCTAAAACACCCGTGGTAATTTTTCTTCCTAAATCATCAAAAAGTTCTGTTGAAAAACTACCATCATCTCCAGAAGTTAAAATAACTGTTTTTTCTAAGTTTCGTGAATAATCAAAAAATTTACTCTTTCCTAAATAATCTGTAGTTTGAATTTTTTTAAACCAAGAATCATAAATATGAATTGTTGTTAGACCAAAAGGATTTGTTTCTGAATTTAGTAACCCATTGTTTGGGTTAAAATTAAAATTGGTTGACAAACCCTCTATATCATAACTTTTTATCACAAATCTACCTGAAAGATCATATTCATAATTCGTTTCACGAGGTAAAGCACCTACTGTTGGAATTGTTGTTTTCTTTTTTATTATGTTTCCAAAATTATCAAATAGATTATCTTCAGTTACATAAACTGATCCATTAGAGTTTTTCTTTACTTGTGTTAATAAATTGTTTTGGTAACTATATATTTCATTAGTTGAATTAGCATCTTGATCTGACAAACCAGGGTGAATTGTGACCGTGTTCGTTTTGTTGACTGGTCTACCAATATAATAATCAGAAACTGTGTCTAAATTATCATATTGAATACTTGTACTACTAATTTGTTCGACTACAGAACCATTTTTTAATTGAGTAACTGACTGAGAAGGATTACTAAAGGTGTCAAAAAGAGAATTTGTTTCGCTATTTGTTCCATCCATTCCATTGAATTGTTTTGCGATTGTGGGTTGCAATTTAAAAACTTTATTTTGTAACAATGCTGGGTAATTATTTCCAGTAGCATTTACATTGTAAATTGTATTACTTTTTGAAATATAACCAGAGTTTGGTGTAGGATTTTGTGGCAAATAGAAACCTAAAATTGAAAAGCTTTCTTCTTTAGCTCCACGAAGATCTACATTGTTTTTTGAAACACTTGATACTATTTGTGTATTAGCATCGTACCAGTTCGTTTTGGTAGTTGCACGAAAACCTAAAAAACCTAATCCTTCGACATTCGAAACGGCACCATAATATGCAAATTGTTGTTTTTTATATACAGAACTTGATTGTTTTTCTAGTTGATAAACTACCTGAAAACTTGGAGTAGAACCAATATCAAAATTTGGATAAACTGACATTCTGCTACTTTCTGAATATACTGAATTGCAATTTGCACCATAAGGATAATTTCTCAAAGGCTTGTAAGTGATCATTTCTTTTACACCATTTCCTGTAGTTATAGAATTTAGTCTAACATCTATTCTACTATCTTTTACAGGTCTAAAAGATGTTATAGAAACATTACTCACTAAAGAATATTCTAGATTTTGATTAATACTATTATGATTTGTAAAAACTGATATTGGGTTTTTTTTAGCGCCAGTGTATTGTGAATAAGTATCTGCCTTACTAAACAATATAGTGTTTCCTACACTATATTGATTTTCAAATAATGTCAGTTTTGTAGCGTCTGGAGTTCCTTCATTTGTGTAATCCCAACCTTGACTAGCATTACCTGTACATCGTACTGTGAAATTTTGTTGCATTAAAATATCTGTTTTGCCATCGCCATTAAAGTCAGAAGGAATAAAACTATATTCTACCAAATCCTGTGATCCTAAGAGTACTCCATTCGATATCCATTCATATGCATTTTCTTTATACTTTTGACCTATTGTAGTGTTTGTTGCGTTAAAAGTTACTCCTGTTGACATATAAAAATTCCAACTGTCACTGTTTTTTAATTGTGGAATTGCAAAATCTGTTTTTCCATCTGCATTATAATCACCCATCAAAAGAGGTTTGTCTGTTTTTATACCATTTTCATTGTATAGTGTTAATTGTACAAGTTGTAAATTATCATCAAATGTATAGACTCTTACTTGACCTGGATTGATTACAAAAATATCCGATTTACCGTCTCCATTAAAATCCGCTACAATTAATTTACCAGTAGAAGCTCCCTGCATAAATCCGCTAAAGGTTACGAAATCTACAACAACTCGTCTGTCAAGATTAACAAAATAAGTAATACCGCCAGTGCGTCCCATATAATGCTGCGTATCACATCCCGCATAACCAATATCCACATTTTTTTCTATTGCAATAATATCAGTTATTCCGTCGCCATTGAAATCACCATCAAGGTAATACTTTTCAATTTCTTGATCAATATTTATAACCCCTGGGTAAGGGCGTTTAAAATCTCTTGGGTTTTGTCCACAACCCTCGTTCGGATTGTATGAGATTTGATATCTCTCAAATTCATGGATTTTACTGTTATTCAAATTTGGTCCATTGAGTATTCCATTTGCTTGAAAACTAAGAAAACTAGTAACATTTGTTGCATTGTTGGTCTTTATCATGGTAAATGATTGACCTTGTTGCACTTGAACTCCAGCAGATTGGTTAATGTTAGCAACCAACAAAGATGAAGGTAGAATTGTTTTGAACGATTCTGTATTTTGTATCCAAGGATTACCAACTCCATTTTGAAGATTTGTATATAAACGATATGATTGTTTGTTATTTGGATATAAAATTAAATCTAAATTCCCATCTCCATTAAAATCACCAGAAACACTAGTTGTATTTCCATTATCTATACCACTATATCCTAAATATATGTCTGGTTGAATATTAAAAAGACCTGTATTGTTTGTTGTTTCATATGAAAAAACAGTTGGGCGATAACTCAAACTTTTATCTCCATTTTTTTCAGTAACTTTAACTAATCTTTGATAACCTAATGAAGTGGGTTCATAATTTAATTGATAGTTTCTAAATCCAACACTTTTACCAAGTACTTTGATTTCACTTAAAATTTTTGAGGAAATAATACTTTGTCCACCTACAAAAGATTCTTCTCGTCTTTGTCTGTCACTGTAAATAAATTGTACTTCGTTAATTGCTAATGCTACTCCTTGAGAACCATATTTGATACTCACAATATTCAGATTATTGTTTGTGAGTGTATAGTAATATGAAATTCGAATCCCTTGTGGATTTTCCCAATAGGTTATTGCATAGTCTGTTATTGACCTAGATGTTGCAGAATTTCCATATTGGGCAGAAGAGCCGTCGGGGTATTGCACAATAAAATAAGCAGGGCCAAAATTTGCACCACTTGGGTGTACTCCATAGGAAGTTATTTTTACATTAGAGAAACCTTCTGTTTCATAAACCGTCCCATTTGCACCATAGACATCAGTTGGATTTTTTAGTAGTAATCGTTGACCATCAAAAGCAAATCGATCTAAACTATTGAAATCTACTCCATCAATAGTACCGTCATGAAATTTAGTACTTGCAATTCTTGAAATCATGGAAACTCCTGAAATATTCCATCCATATCCTGCTTGACCGTTTCCTCCTTGACTGCTATAAGATAAGCCTATTTGAGGAACTATTCCATTAATCCCTGGAGGAACTGCAATAGGTATGCTGTAATTAGCTGCACCAGTTAATGAAACAGATAATGCCCCCTCAGTAATCCCAACTTCGTTAGATGGAACAGGACCAGATGGCGATGGATCAATTGGTATTGGATCATTCGGGTCAATTGGACCAGTTGGATCAACGGGTCTTGTACGATTGTTTATGTCTATTATACTATTTTTTGGATTCGTTTTTGTATTGATAACTTTTATTTCTTCCTTTGTTTTTGAAACATTTTGTCCAAAAAATGAAATACTATAAATTGTAAAGGCTATTAGGTAAAGGTATTTTTTCATATTTGTATGTACTATTTGTTTTAAAATCTAATTTAATTTCTAATGTTTCAATTTGTTATTTTTTTACAATTTTTAATGTTTTACTTTCTCCGTTAGAATACACAATAATTACGTTATAAAATCCTAGCGGATACGATTGGAATGAAATACTAGAAATTTCTGATGTTTCTAAGTTATCATAGGATTTTAGCATTTGTCCATTCATAGAATATACTTCAATATTTTTTACTGTTTTTTCAATTTCTATTTTCCATTTCACATATAATTCTTCGCGAACTGGATTTGGATAATAGGATAGATTTACATCTTCTTGAATTAAATCTTTTTCGGTAACTGTTTCAGCATTTTTATAATCAGAGTCTTTTGCGTTTTTTGCCAAACATCCCATACAAACTTCCCGTTTTGTTTGATTACCAACTACGTCATAAGAAAATCTTATTCTGTCATTATACTGCCCAAAACTGTTTAAGACACTAAAAAATAAAAGGAGGTAGATAAAGTTTTTCATAATTGTAATTTGTTGATTTGGGTTATTTAATTTGTTATTTTTTTATAATGGTAAAACTGATTTTTAATTTTTTGCAAAAGTAGTTATAATTTTAACATAAATAATGTTTTAAGATTGCTTAAATAAATAAGATTTTTACATCATTTTTAAAATTATGTCT
This sequence comes from Bacteroidota bacterium, assembly GCA_031431275.1. Classification (GTDB taxonomy): domain Bacteria; phylum Bacteroidota; class Bacteroidia; order Flavobacteriales; family Flavobacteriaceae; genus Flavobacterium. The sequence continues at coordinate 160 of JANPDC010000136.1, read as the reverse complement.
TTCAATTAATTTTTAAATGTATTGTTATTACAAATTAAATCACAATTAAAATAAAATTTGTCCTGATTTACGTAATTTGGATAAATCAGGACAATTTTGTATACATCAGGTCAGATCTAAAAGATTGTTTTGTCACTGTAATCTGTGTATTCATTGATAT
>JANPDC010000135.1:0-11840 GCA_031431275.1 Bacteroidota bacterium | reverse complement strand
ATTAGTGATACTCCAACGCTCAGGAAAACCTCCTGGATCTTCACTTCGAAAATGAATATTTTGTATGCCACTTGCCAATGAAGCTGGTAGGGTTAGTGTGATATTTGTTACTGTAGCGTCTTGCAAGCCAGTAGGAATTGTTATAGCAGTTCCGTTTCCAAAACCAGGGTCTACATCTCCAACATAGTATTCTAGTGCAGTTATATTAGATGTTGGAATTACTGCATTATAAGGTTGTTGTACAGGAACTTGTGCACTACTCATTGCAAATACCAAAAAAAAGACCAATATTACTTTTAAATTTTTCATTTTTTTAAATTAAAAATTACTTCCTGCACCATTAGTTCGAGTGCTTATAGTAGCTTGTACAGAAGTTGCTCCAGCAGCAACAGAATTTGGAATGCTGATTGAATATATAGTTGGTCTGTTTGGTATACCACTAAGTTCATAAGGGTCTGTAGCACCAAAAGCACCACAACTCGGTGTTATTACTGCTCCTATTGTTTCACCACCCTGAAATGCTGGGTTTGTATTGACTGATAGTATTTGAAAACGGGCATCACTAGTACCGCCAGCAAAACTGCTTATAAAAATAGTGTTCGTAGCAACTCCGGTTCTATTTCCTGCTGTGTTGTTTACAATACCGCCACCAGATGTTGTGGTTACAAAAAGATTGTTTTTGAAAACATTGTTAAAACTAGTATTTGCAATACCTGCATTAACTTGTGAAAATATATTGTTGGTGGTATAAAAATTAGAGATAGAAATATTTGCATTGGCAACATTCCAAATATTGTTTCTAAACAAACCTTTCATGGTTGGATTGAGTATTATGCTTTGAGTTCCGTTAGAAAAACCAGTTTCGCTAGAAAAAATATTATTTTCAAAAAATACCTCAACACTTGGTGTGCCAGTAAAGTTGGTGGACGACACATTACCCGTTATAAAGTTTCTTGCAATTAAAATTCTTAAGGTTGTATCACTATTATAAGCGTTAAATGTTAAATTACCAATTAAACATTTACTTATTCTAACTCCAGAAACTCCGTCTAAGGTTAGATTATTTATCACGCAACCTGCTATTAGACCACTTGAACTCCCACCTAAATTACCAGACGTGCCTCTAATATACGTTAAACCCAGTAGTGTACTGGTTTGGGTATTGTCTTGTAATCCGGGATTACTACCAGTACCTGCTAAAAAATAACCATTGCCCATTATAAGTAAACGTTTGTTTAATACTGCAGCTGCATAAGGCGTTAAAGAAGGTTCTAAGTGTACTACATCACCATTAAATACACTTGAATTGTCAATACAAGCTTGTAACGAGGTAAAATCGGCTCCTTTGGTTGGGTCGTTGTTAACGCGCCAAATGTTTGCATTGGCATTAGAAAAGCTTACTAAAACTAGGGCTAAAAAAAAGATTTTTGTTTTCATAGTTGTAAAATTTTAAAATTAGTATTATTGTATTAGTAGTTGTTTCATCAAACTGTTTTTTATTATAAACAGCTAGTTATTAATATATTAAAACAACTCATTTTTAATTTGAAGTAAAATTGCAGGTTTTTTACAGCGTACACAATACGTAAAAGCGCGTACATAAACGAGAGAATGAAAATCAACAAAAATTATAATTAATTGAAAATCAATAATTTAAAATATATTTAAAATTTTAAAAACAAAAAAATACGCGCTTTGGCGTATGTGGTTATTTTATAAAAATTGAAGTTTTTTTAGAAAGGTTACAATAACGAAAGCTGAATTTTTATTTCGGTAAGTAATCCGTTTTGGTTTTGGTAGTTGTAAGAACCTTGTAGTTGGTTTATTCTTTTTTCAATATTTTTGATACCGTTGCCCAACGTTTTAATTTTGGTAAGGCCAACGCCATTGTCGTGTATGATAATTGATAATTGTTTTTTATCTACTATTTCAATACTCAATTTTAAAGTATTGGCATTACTATGTTTTAGTGCGTTGTTCAATATTTCTTTAACACAAAAAAATAAATTTTTTCGATCGTGTCCGTTTAATAAATACGCTATTGCATTGGGTGTTTTTTCTATAAAATCAAGTTGGATCGTAGTGCCTTCAAAAAGGGTTACGGCATATTGCTTTACAAATTCTATAAAATGTTGTAAGTTGTTGTGCTCAGTATTTAGAGACCAAATAAAAGTAGAGAGCCGTTGTGAAATTTCGGTACCCGTTAGGTTAATTTTGGTTGCTAGCATTTTTTGTTTGTCTTTATCATTACTACTTTTTAGTAATAAATTAGCGTGAATTAATATGCTGCTTATACCGCTTCCAATATCGTCATGTAAATCTTGACTTATCTCGTTTTTTTGATCCAATAAAGTTTGGTTGATTTTGTTTTTGCGTCTAATAATGATGATGCCTAAACCTAAAGTAATAGCGCATAAAATTGCTGCTAACAATTGCAAATAGATGATGTTTTGTTGTTTTTCGAGTTCTTTAATTTGCAATGATAAAATTTTGCTTTCGTTTTGTACATACTCGTTCGATATGTTTTGCAAATTTAGATTGCTTTTACTAGCAGTTTGAGTATCAATTTTAATAATTTCTTCTTGAGTAAATACTGCAAAACTATTATTGTTGGTTGTTTTAAAATATGCTAAGGCTTTCAGATAAAACAACCTTCTAAATGCAGCATTAATAATTTTATCTTCAATTAATTTTGTTCCTTTTTCATACCATAATATGGCTTTTGTATTATTGCTGGTATTGCCTTGCATTAAAAAACCATAGTTGAGCAATACAATATCGTAATAATTGCTTTTTAATGCCGATTGTGCACTTTTTTCAAAATAATAATTAGCGCTGTCTTTTTGATTTTTGACCAAGTAAATTTCACCAAAAGTTTGTTCTGCATTTGGTAAAGCTCGACGACTGCCTTTTTGTTTACCAATTTTATATGAAATAGCATTATAGTATATGGCAGAATCTAACTGTTTTAATTTTAATTTTACTTGGGCAATATTGTTATAAATGTGTTCTTGATAAATTAATGCTTTTATTGTTTTTTTTGGTAGTTTTGGATAATATTTTTTAGATAAAAACAATGACTTCTCCGATTTTTTTAACTGATTAAGTTCTAATTCGTTGATGCTTCGGTAAAAATAACCTTCGGCAATCATAACACTATCCTTAATAATAAATGCTTTTTTTATGGTTCTTTCGGCTTCTTGTGAACCAAATTGGTACAAACCAGTATAATAAAATAATTCCGATTGTAAACTGTTAATATAACAAGCAGTCGTGTCTATAACATTTGGATTAACTAAGTTTTTTGTTACAGAGATCCATTTTTGAGAAGACTCAATATCGTCTGTATCTAAATAAGATTGTGCTAATAAAAAAGAGTTTATAATTTGACAATCTTTAATATTACATTTTTTATATTCATTTATTTTTTTACCATAGTTTGTTTCTTGAGTAAATCCCAAATTAAAAAAAATTAAAAAAAATAATAGTTTGTATTGTTTTGTCAAACTAATTAATTTAGCGTTTAAGATACAAATTTATGGCTTCAACACGAGTATTTACATGTAATTTTTCATAAATGTTTTGGTTGTGCTTTCTAACAGTGCCAACACTAATATCTAATGCACATGCAATTTCTTTATTCATTTGCCCTTTAGATAAAAGGTTTAAAATTTCTTTTTCTCGGCTAGTTAATTCCTCAATTTCAGGACTCAAGGTCTTTAAACTTGAAAAACTAGCAACAACTTTGCGAGCAATACTACTACTCATTGGACTACCGCCATCGAACAAATCGTCTAATGCTGAAATTATTTTTATAGGACCTTCGGTTTTAAGAATATAGCCACTAGCGCCTGCCTTTAAACTTTCAAATATTTTGTTTTCATCTTCATGTGAAGTACACATTAAAAAAAGAAGTTTTGGTTTTAATACTTTTAGTTTTGCTACACATTTTATGCCATCGTAGCCTGGTAAATTTATATCCATCAAAACAACATCGGTTTCTAGATGAGGTATTTTTTTTAAAGCGGCCTCACCATTTTCAAAAGCTTCTACTAGTTCATAATTATCGGTAAACTGAATCATTAAACTCATAGCTTCTCTTAAATCGGTATCGTCCTCAACTATGCAAATTTTTTTTTTCACTTTTATAAAATCTTAATTTACAAATTTAAAATTTTTATTTTATTAATGAAATACGTAATTGTGCGTACATAAATTTTATACGAAGAAAGAGTGTATGAAATTATACAACTCATGAAAATATATTTATTATCCATTACAACAATAGCCCCTACTGGAATTTCGTCTTTATCGAACGCAGATTGGGCTTCGATTAAGGCATTTTCCATGAAATATTCGTCGGTGAAGATGTCTAGCATTTTGCGAAAATACAAATATTATTTTACTGAAAAATCCCTTCGAAAAGGGATTTGATATGTTGATTAAACTAATAAATTAAATGTTCTTGTCTTCAATTGAAGTCATCATTTGTGAGGAATATCCCATTTTGATAAAACTAATTTTTTCTTTAGTGATTGTAAAATTCAACCAACCATAAATTGTTTTATTATTTTTATCTAAAACTTTAAAAACTGCGAAGTTAGAATCATTAAATGTCATTGAGTTTACATCTGTTATTGTGTAATCTTGATATTTGTGTCCACGCAAAAATGTAGTCCCATATTCTGAAAATATATTTTCATCTAAATCTTGTTGCGAAATAAAATCTCTGATAAAACCTGATTTACCAACAAAAGTAATAGGAGTTTTATCATTATTTGCTAAATTATTGGTCATGTTTATTTCGTAGTTTGCCAAATTACCATTTTCCGCTTTGTTAAATTGAACAGTAAAACTCGCTGCAACATCATCAAATTTGAGGTTTATAACATTTGTTTCGTTTGCTTTGACTTCGGTGTTTATGGCTTTGATAGTTGTCACTGCCTCAATCTCACCAGTACTTTTCGTTTCTTGAAAGACGTTACATTTTGTAAGTAAAAATAATGTAAAAATTCCAAGAATTGTTATTTTGATATTTGTTTTCACGGGTTGGGGATTTATATTGCTATTGATTTTTGTTTTTCGTAAACAAACTAAATTACTTTATTTAAGTTGTAAAATCAGTTGTCACTTTTCCGTTTATTCCAAAAATAGAATCTAATGTGCCGTTTTGAGCATAAAATGTTATAGTAGATAACATAAATAATGTTGTGTAAATTTTTTTCATTGTGTTTTAGTTTTATATATTTATATTTTTTTGATTATTTACAAAACTTTCTTCTGATGATGTTAAGATTGAAACTTGTCTTATGACAACATTATATCCATCTTTAATTGGTTCATCTGGTTTGTCAGTATATAATTTTGTAAAATTATTATTGTTCATTTGCTTAAATTCTCCATCATAAATATAATATTGGAAAACAGATTTTCGATTGCCTATTCTCTCATCCGTAAGGGTATAAGTTCCCGCAGAACGAGTACGGTAACCACTTGGATTTCCATTTTCATCAATAACTTCAATCTTTATTTCATTTTTGTATTTTACAGTAATCCTTCCGATTCCATTTGTTGCATTGCCAGAAAAATCAAAAAAATCTACATTATGAATCTTACTATTTCTTGCTGCTTTTAATAAATCTTCAACTGTTGGATTTTCATTTACTTCTAAAACCACGCTTCGTTTCTTGGTGCTTTTATTGCTTCCAAAATAAATACCTGTCACTCTAAAATTTACTTTTATCATTTTTTCCATAATTTCTAAATTTTTAATTGATTTATAATGTTACAAACCTAGGGTAATCTTAGACTCGTTGCAATGGGTAAAACACTAATCCGTGAAAGTGTTTTGCCTATTGGTATAAATACTATAATTTATATATTTTGAAAAATTTAATTTCTTTTTTCAAAAAGAAATTAAAAAAAATAATCTTGTTTTAAAAAATGAAAAAAATATTTAAACATTATAGAATTCTTTTAATAATTTTAAAAAACTTGATTGGTCAGTAATATGTATTTTAAAACATTATGCAAAACACTATTTATTTAGAATTTTATATAAGTTTGTGAAATTTTTGATATAATTACTATTTTTTTAATAAATTATTTATAAATTTGACATAATTGTTAATTTAATACAATAAAAATCATGCATACAAATTATTCTAGAATGTTCGGGAGTACGACAGCAGTTTTAAATGCAGCTGCTATGCAAAATGATGGTAAAGATGTACATTCTTTTATTAATGATAGTGCAAATGGATTTTGTCATTACGATACAGTATTTCAAAAAATTTACATAAGTCTAAATGAAACTAAAGCAAGTTCTAGAACCAATGACTGGATTAAAGAATTTGGTGAATATTTTATCTATGAGGAAAGTAAAAAGGGTATTGAGGATTTTCACAGAATAAAATTCGATCCAATTTTAAAACAAGTATATGCAGAAATCTTAATCAATATTAATGATTCTTTAAAATCAACAATTAGTTTCGGCAATTTAAAGGCTTTAGACAAAGAACTTTTTGTTAAAACAGATTATAATTATTTTGTAAAATTTTCGTGGAACAACGGAATTATTGGGGCAAATAAAGTAGACGATTATACTGATAATTGTTATTCTTATGCTTTATTCAAAAGTTTAAGCGACAAATACGAATTAGAAGATAGTGCTAATTTTTATTTCTTTGAGTATAATGACAATGGTAAAAAAAGTATCGCATTTATACTAGAGTATGAATCGAAAAATTACGAATTTTATGATTTTAGTAATAGACCACCAAAAGGAGGCGGTGGACCATTTTCTAATTTTTTAAATACCTTTTTTCTAAATTTACTTGATATTTCCAATAAAAAATGACTTCTAATGAAACATTAAATCATTTTTTAAATTTAGTTAACCCAATTCAAGTTTTAATTTTTGTTACGTTTTTAATTTCTTTGTATAAAATAAATTTTAAAAATCTAATTCAAATTTTATTATTTCTGGTTTTATTGGTTTCATTTAGTTGTGAGTTTTCCTCAAACATCTTTATTCTTTTGGATAAAAAATTTAACATTATCTACAATATTTGTTTTATTTTAAACAACTCATTGTGGATTTTTTTAATAATTAAAGTTTTAAAAATAAAATATGCTTTTTATTGTTTATTAATCTATATAATATTTTGCCTCTTCAACTTATTTCTATACGAAAAAGAAAATTTAAATTATTTAACTTTTATTTTTGGTGCAATATTATATTTGTTTTTTTACATAGTTTTCATAAAACATTTTTTAGAAAAAGAATCAACTTTAAAAGTAATTGAAAATGAATTAATTTTAATTAGTGCACCAGTTTTTATTTTCATTGGACTTGCTTTAATTTTTTCATTTAGGAATAGTGAAATTATAGAATCAAAGGTTTTTTATGAAATTTATTTGTATGATTTGATAATTTATTCAATAAATCTCTTTTATTATTCTTTTATCTTTTATTATCTAATCAAATTAGAAAGAAGATGAATAATAATGTATTTGCAATATTAATTATTTTTGTCATAACTATTTCTGTTTTCTTATTTTCAATGATAATCATCCGTTTGTACATTCAAAAAACAACCAAACACAACCAAATACTATTTCAAAAAGATTTAGATTTCCAGAAAACAATTAATAACACCATTCTTGAAACGCAAGAACAAGTGTTGCAAAACATTTCGCAAGAATTGCACGACGATGCTGGGCAACAACTTACGGTTATTAACTTTCAATTAGAAAATCTCAAACTAGATTCAACAGAATTCAATACAGCTTTACAGCCAATTTCTAAATCTGTTGCCGAGCTTTCTAAATCCATTCGAAATATCAGCCATTCGTTAAACAATCAATTATTATCACAAATTGATCTTATCAAAGCTATTGAAACAGAAATAAATCGTTTAGAAGAATCAAAAACAATTACTATAACCTTTATTAAAGATAGTTTAAATGATAAATTCTTTGACAAAAATCAAAAAATAGTAATATATCGCATTTTTCAGGAAATTATCAATAATATTTTAAAACATTCAAATGCTTCAGTAATTAATATTGATATAAAAAATCATCCTAAATTTGAATTGAAAATTACCGATAATGGTCAAGGTTTTGATTTACATAACATTTATTCCAAAAAACAAGCACTTGGTATACAAAACATTACAGACAGAGCGAAAATTATCAATTTTGATGTACACTTTTTTACAAAAATCGATAATGGCACTACTGTAACACTATCAGAAAAATAGTTAAAACACTAATACGAATTAGTATTTTACCTATTTTATATTAAGTTTATCATTTGTATTATTGTTAAAAAATTTGATAGTTTGTTCTATCACTAAATATAAATTCCCCAAACAATGAACAAAATAACTATTTGCCTGATTGACGACCACAAAATTGTACGTCAAGGATTGAAAGATCTACTCGAAAAAATGGGTAATTATCAAATCATTAGTGAATTTGATAGCGGGGAAGAATTTCTTGAGGCTATACCGTTACAAATGCAACCAGATATCTATATTCTTGATTATTCATTAACCAAAATGAACGGGATTGAAGTTCTCAAACAACTCGAAATCCTTGATGAAGAATTTAAAATTTTGCTATTGACACAACAATTCGATGAACAGATTATAGACGATGCATATAAATATGGTGCGCGAGGTTTTTTGAATAAAAACTGTACCGCACATGATCTTAAATTTGCAATTGATAACATTGTCACGATAGGTTACAATAATATTTCAGAAATTCTAAAACGAATAAAAAATATTGAAAATAACGATTCTAAAAACAAAAAAATAGATTTATCAAATCGTGAGTACGAATTTTTGAAATTAGTTTGCAACGAAAAAGAGTTAACCTATGAACAAATGGGGCAAATAATGGGTTTGTCAACAAAAACTGTCGAATCATATAGAGCCTCTTTATTCGAAAAATTCAAAATAAAATCCAAAGTAGGTTTGGTTCTTTTTTCGTTCAAACATCGATTGACAGAACCTTTTCTCTAAATCAATAATTTTATCCTCTAGATTTCTAATCAATAATTAATTATTTTGAGGTTTATGGTTACTAATCAAAAATTTCTAATTGACATTCTTTAGTCATTGTTATTGCAGTTGATTTTCATTAAATTTGCAATATGAAAAGCAATTTACTTTCTACTATTTTCAGTCCAAAAGATCTTCGAAAACTCGAAATTTCGCAGTTGCCACTTTTAGCAAAAGAATTACGAGATTTTATAATCAACATTGTTGCCACAAAAGAAGGACATTTGGGCGCAAGCCTTGGAGTTGTAGAATTAACTATCGCTTTGCATTATGTTTTTGATACTCCAAACGATTTGCTGGTTTGGGATGTGGGTCATCAAGCCTATGGGCATAAAATATTAACTGAAAGACGCGAAAATTTTCATACAAACAGACAATTAAACGGCATTTCGGGCTTTCCGAAACGTTCTGAAAATATCTATGATACCTTTGGGGTTGGTCATTCATCTACCTCTATTTCTGCTGCTTTGGGAATGGCAATTGCCTCGAATCTAAAGGGCGATATTGAAAAACAACATATTGCCGTTATTGGAGATGCCTCTATTGCTAGTGGCATGGCTTTTGAAGGTTTGAATCATGCTGGTGTTACAAACGCAAATCTTTTGGTAATACTAAACGATAATGCCATTGGTATAGACCCAAGTGTTGGCGCATTAAAAAATTATTTAACAGCGGTCAAAGATGGTAAAAACCCAAAGGAGAATAATATTATCAAATCTTTAAATTTTGATTATTCTGGTCCTATTGATGGTCATGATATTTTTGCAGTCATTTCAGAATTAGAACGATTAAGAAAAATAAAAGGACCAAAGTTTCTTCATATTATTACTATCAAAGGAAAAGGTTTGCAACAAGCAGAAGCCGATCAAGTAAAATATCATGCACCTGGAAAATTTGATGCGTTGACTGGAGAAATTCATGAAAAATCATCAGAAAATTTACCTCCAAAGTTTCAAGATGTTTTTGGGTTAACAATTCTTGATTTGGCTCAAGCGAATAAAAAAATTGTTGGTATTACACCCGCAATGCCTTCTGGAAGTTCCTTAAAATTAATGATGGATGCATTTCCAAATCGTGCTTTTGATGTCGGAATTGCTGAGCAACACGCTGTAACTTTAGCTGCGGGAATGGCGACGCAAGGCATGGTGGTTTTCTGTAATATTTATTCTACGTTTTTACAACGTGCCTATGATCAAGTTATTCATGATGTTGCTTTACAAAACTTGCCTATTATTTTTTGTTTAGATCGTGCAGGTTTGGTAGGCGAAGATGGAGCAACGCATCATGGTGTTTTTGATTTGTCATATTTGCAATGTATCCCAAATCTGATTGTTCATGCTCCTTTGAATGAAATTGAGTTGCAAAATATTTTATACACAGCTTCGCTAGGATTACAAAATCCAATAGCAATTCGGTATCCGCGTGGTCGAGGAGTTATTGTAAATTGGAAAAAAAATTATTTCAAGAAGTATTCAAAAATAGAAATTGGAAAGGCAAAACAATTGCGAAACGGATCTAGAATTGCAATTTTGTCAACTGGAACAATTGGTAATAATGTCACTGAAGCACTTCTTAAAGTCAAAAACACCAATGATTTCTCACATTATGATTTTGCATTCGTAAAGCCTTTAGATGAAAAATTATTAAAAAATATATTTTTAAAATATGATCAAATTATAACTGTTGAAGAAAATGCTATTCTTGGAGGTTTTGGAAGTGCAATTAATCAATATTTTTTGAATAATAAGTTAACTATTATAATCCGAAACATTGGAATCGCAGATAATTTCATTGAGCATGGAACGGTTTTTGAACTTCAAAAAATATGTGGAATTGACGTTGAGAATTTAATTAAAATCTTTGAAAAATTATGAAAGCACAATCATTTTTAAGGTTACTATTTATTATTTTGGTTTCAATGATTGTAGTTTGTTGTAAAAACGAAGTAAATAATTTAACCAAGATTATTTCTGAAAAGCCAAAGAAAGTTGAAGGCATTTGGATTGACTATATTTTTGGTGGTCCACCTATGCCAAAAGAGTTTGAAGGAATTGATTTTTTGACAAAGAAGTATAAAATCAATTATAAACGAGTTGAATTTGGTTGTGAATATAGTGATAGTGATATTTTACAAAAAGAAAAATATAAAATTGAAAATCAAATTTACTTTAAAGAATTAGAATTTAAACTAGGTAAAGATTGGAAACAAAAATTTGATCTAGAACTAAAAAAATTAAATGATTTGAATTTAAAAATTTAAAACATTACAAAAAGTACATCTAATATCTTACTGCTTTTTAAATCATGAAATTACACTTGAGAAAATATTTTATTTGTTTTCTTTCCATATTATCTTTTTTGGATATTTTTATGAAATTAAAAAAATTCTAAAAATTGTTATTGAAGTTGAAAAAATTCAAAATGATAGGAATTTAGGTTAATTTTATCAATGATGAAACCTAAATTATATTCGATTTTAATGAAGTCCTCTTTAATAAAGAAATGGATAAATTAACTTTAAGTAAATTTCGGGGTGTATACATGATAAATAATTCTGTATTGAAATCTCAAAAGATATGGGATGATAAACCATATCTATCTCAAAAATAATCTGAACATTTAAATATTTGGTATAAAAATTTGATTTAGGTTAAACGAAAATGATTTTAGTCTATTTGTTATCATAAACGATACTGTTTAATATTCTATTTTATGATATCTATTATTTAAATCTACTTTAAAATTAATGATTACAAAAAAACCCTA
>JANPDC010000134.1:0-2284 GCA_031431275.1 Bacteroidota bacterium | reverse complement strand
TTGGCTTCTTTGATGCGCGAAATAAAAAATGAGGACGAAATCCATAATCCTAACAATGTAAAAGTGGTTGTGGATCAAAACGAATTTGCGTTGTACTTCTCGCGTTCGGTAATTCCATACGCAAGAGAGAAAAATGTGGGTGTTCGTTATTTTCAACACATAGGGATTTATGCATTTAGAAAACAAGCATTGTTAGATTTTTACCATTTACCAATGAAATCTTTGGAAGCATCCGAAAAACTTGAGCAACTACGCTATCTGGAATTTGGAAAACGCATCAAAATGGTAGAAACCACTCATGTCGGAATTGGAATTGACACTCCGGAAGATTTAGAAAAAGCCAGAAAGATGTTGTAATTATTCCAGATTTTCATGATCAAAGTAACCTTTAGTTTTTACTTTGGTGGAGAAGAAATTCAAGAAAAGCACAATGAAAAACAGAAACAATAACGCTTGTGTAGTTACTAGAAATTTCCCGATGGTAGTTATCGGATAATAATCGCCATAGCCAATGGATGAGGAAGTTACGATACTAAAATAAATTGCATCAAACCAGTGAAAGAAAGGTCTGTTCAGGTAACTGTCACACGAATAAAACACGGCATAAGCAAATGCAATCTCTAAATAATTAAAAAAGAGCAACAGCATCGACCTTTTATAAGAACGGGGTTTTGAAAACAAATCGGATGCAAAAATCAATGTCGGGATATATAAGACGGTTTCCAGAAAAACATAAACAAGAATCCAGATGATCCATTGGTTGCTTTGCCAATGGTTTATTAGAATCAATATTGGAAAAACCACTTTTAGCAAAACATAAAAATCCAACGCTAAATCCTGATATTCTACTCCCTTTTTGCTTGCCCAATATTTAATGTAAATTCCAGGAAATAGCAATTGTGAAGAGGCAAGAAATAACCGCACCATTTTTTCTATGCCATTGTCATCCTGATGGTCGTTATTCCAAATTGATTGAATATTTTGAACCCGTTTTTGAATGGGATTAAACTTGGGTTGATACCCTTTAGACGTTTTTCCTAACAATAATTTTTTTATAATTTTTTTCATTCCAATCGAGTATAATATGACCTTTTTGAAAATTACAAAATAATTGTTGGTTTCAATAGGATTAGCCTACAAATTTGACAAAATGGTCTAATTAATTAAATGCAATTGCGCGATGAATTCATAAATGAAGAAAGCAGAAAGCAGATTGTAAATTTCACAAATCTGCAATCGTATTTTTTAAAGTGATTAAATAAGAGTAGTTTTTATTCCAGTTTTTCAATTACGATCAATTCATTGTGAGCTTCAATTCTTGGAATAGTTCTAATTTTGAATTGATGCTCGTAAAAATCAGATACATATTTTTTATTTCTTAAATTCTGACTTTCATTTAAAATCATAGTGTTAAAAAGTACGAAGCCTCTATTTTTTAAGTGGTAACATATTCGATTGATAAAAAAAGTTTCAAATAAAAAGTTAGGCATAGTAGTATCCTGAAAAATATCGATTATTATCAAATCGTATTTATTTTTGTTTTTTAAAACAAATTCAAAAGCGTCTCCGATAATAATTTCTAGGTCTTTAATTTCATCAAGCTTGAAATATTTATTAGCTACTTTGATTATTTCAGAATCAAGTTCAACACCGGTTATTTTTCCTTGAAATTTAATTTCATCTACCAAAGTTTTTATAACACTGCCACCAGCAACACCCAAAACTAAAATTGAATTCATGGCAGTTATTTTGTCATAACCAATATTTTTCAAACCAACTTTTAAAATGCGTTGCAAACTGCCATACGAATAATTAGTGTTTTCTGAATCTAAAACCAACTCACCATTTGCCCAAGTAACTTCTATAGATTTACTTAGAGCCGATTTTGCCTCATAAATTTTTATAGGAATAAGATAACTGAAAAGTTTTTTAATCATAAGTGTCCGTTTTTCTCAAAAATAAGATTTAAATTATTTATTTTGTATTAAAATAATTATAAGAATGAAGAAACAATTGTATGAATGGATATTTTTCAGGCTTATGGGTTGGAAAATTGAAGGTTCAATAGATCCAGCTATTAAGAAATGTGTCATGATGGTCATGCCTCATACGAGTGCGCATGATTTTTATGTTGGTATCTTCACCAGAGGAATTACAGGATTAGTGATGAATTGGGTGGGCAAAAAAGAATTGTTCCGTTTTCCATTAGGGTTTTATTTTCGTTACATGGGAGGAGAGCCTTTAGATCGTTCAGGAGGATTGAATAAAGTAGACTCTATTGCAG
>JANPDC010000133.1:0-35513 GCA_031431275.1 Bacteroidota bacterium | reverse complement strand
GCTGATAAAAACGGGTTTGGTGATTATTCTCAAGGAATTTCTCCAATGATTACAACAAACAATATAAATGAAAACCTAGGTAATCTTGGAATTTTAGGTGATATAACGGAGCCATTATTAGCAAAAGCACTCAATTTGGTTCAAACTTCAAAAATGAATCAAAACACAAATTTCAAAACTTTTGTTGAAATTCAAAATTCTGATGAGCAAAGAATGTTTGTGGATAAACTTCCAGAATAATTTAAAAAAATATAATTCATAAATAAAGGCTTTCGGAATAAACTGAAAGCCTTTTTGATGATTGATAGTTAATTATTTTAATTGAAGTAGAAACCATTTGGTCCAACACCCACTGTGACTTCTTTTTGCAAAGTTCCTGTTAATGAATACACATAGGCTTTTGAATTTTGAGAAAAATCACCACCATCAGCAATGTAAATTCTATTCTCTTTAACCGCAAAACCATACATCTGTCCATATTGAGAAGTAGATGTATAACTAAAAATACTAGTTGTTGGTGCTACTGTATCTGTTAAATTCATTGCATACACACTTGTTCCTATAGTATAATAAAGTTTAGAATTTTCGATATCTAAATTTTTAGCATCTGTTTGCAGCGCAGGAAGATCTATTGTTGTGAACAAACGAGTTGATAAATTAACTTTAACTAATTGATTTGGGCTACCAAATGGCGAACGTAAAACGTATAAAAAGCCATTGCTGACTTCTAATGAATTTGCATCAGAACCAATGTTTATTGGTGCTTCTAGAGTATTATTTGCCGTATTAAAAACAAGGATTTTATTGTTGTTATAAACTTCAATGATGTAGATTTTACCATTATCAAAAACCAATTTATCTGCAGTTGCATTTAATGGTATAGTTGCCTCAATTGTATTTGAAGAAAGATTGATTACTGACAAAAAATCATCCGTATTACCTGTTGTTGGATTTGCAAAAGAATACGTATTTGCATTGGTTACATAAGCTTTTCCATTGCTAACAACACCATATCTTGGAACTACAAGACCTGTTTCAATTTTTGAAACTAACTTCAATGTTTTTTTATTGACAACATTTATTTTGTTAGAACCATTTGAAATTATGTAAGCATTATCGCCATTAAAAAAAATAGATTGTGCAAATTTCCCCATCAAATCACCAGGATTTGCAGCAGTATAGGCATTTTGTGTAAAGGAATTCAAATCATTACTCAAAAAAGATACCGATCCTTGACCCGAACTACCTTCGTTTAATATAAAAATTCCATTTTCAAAAGCATTGGGTTCTGGTTTTGCCACCACAACATCGTCATCGTTGCTACACGATGTGGTTAAAAAAACACTCATTAGAGCAACAACAACTAATTTACTAATTTTCATTATATTTAAAATTTAAGGTTTATGTACATATTAAAATTTCTTCCTGGCATGGGTCGATCCTCGACACTTTGGTAATATTGATTTAAGATATTTCTGATTTCAAATCCTAATTTTGCAGATTTCAAAAATTTAAAATCATAATCAAAACCAATGTTTGATAGTTTATATGATTTTATAATTTCATTTGGGTCATTATCTGATCTCGTATACACAAATCCATTATATAAGAATTGATAATTTATTGAAAATTTCTTGAAATTATATCCAATAGAACTTGTGAATTTATGAAACGGAACAAAAAAAAGTTGCTTGTTCGTTTCTTGATTTTTCGAAACCGTATACCCATAAGTAGCATTTATGTTTAAATGATGTTTTCCAAAAGTTGTGTCATACCCCAAAATGGTTTCTGTTCCGTAGGTAGTTACTTTGTTAGTATTTGTTGGCGACCAATTTCCGCTTGAATTCGGAAACCAACGAATTAAATCTTGAATCTTAACAAAATAGGCTGTTTGTGACAACGAAATTTTCTTATATCTAAAAATATTTCCAATTTCTGCTTGATACGAACTTTCGGGTTTTAGATTCACATTTCCTGCGTTTTCCCAATACAAATCATTGAAAGTAGGAATTCTGAAATTTCTAGAGCCATTAATTTTTAGACTGTAAAAAGAATTAAAATTATAAACAGAACCAATTGAAAACAAAACTGGAGAATCATAATTATTGGTAATTTCTTTTCGAATCACAAACTCATTAGCCCATTTTTTTGTAGCGTTTTGTTTGATTAAAATTGCAAAAGTACTGATCTCACGAAAATTATTTCCAAAACTAGAACCATAACCTTTCGTGCGATTGTAATCAAAAACCGTATTTATTTTTAGCGATTTAATTGGACTAAAAACTAAATCAATTTTTGAAATGAAATTCTCTGACGATCCAAAACTAAAATTATCACTATCGATAGATGGAAAATATTTGTAATTCTCAAAAATATAGGCAGTTTTTAAGTTTAAAATAAATTTTTTGAAATCGCCAGAATAATCCAAAAGGTTTCTACTAAAACTATTTTTATATTTCGTTTTGGTTTCTGATTCTGATATCAAAGAAAAATTTCTGTCAGATGTGGATGTTTCAGAATATAATTTCAAACAATTTCTAGCGTTGAATTTATATCCAAAATTGGCAGAAAAATTAGAATTGCTATATTGTCCATTCAAATTTTTCTCTTGCTCACCTTTCCAATTAAATCTTTTCAAGTAAATATAATCGTTCTTTGAGTCGTTCCTAGAAATTCCAAACTGCGAACTAAATTTTTCTGAAGAGGCTTTTAAATTATAATGAATTCCTGAAGTTTGAAAACTACCTAGATTCAATTGTAAATCATTCAAAAATTGATTTTTAAATTCTAGGTCATTGTTCAAATGAATGCTACCACCAATGGCACTCGAGCCATAAATCGCGCTTCCACCACCTGCACGAACCGCAATGTTATTGTAATTTTTCGTAGAAATGGTATTAAAATCAGTTTGCCCATTTAATTGTGAATTGATGTTTATTCCGTTCCAAATAACTGCTGTTTGTTGTGCAGTTGTTCCACGAAAAGAAGGCGAAGAAACCATTCCGAATCCATTTTCTTTGAAATAAATAGTAGAATTATAATTTAATAATGACGTTAATGAAGGTTGATTTTTTGAAATTATTGAATCATTTAATTTCAAGACATTTTGAGTATTGGAGAAATTTTTGAGTTGAAAATCAGAAATTAGTACTTGTTTTAAATTTATTGCATCTTCTATTTGTCCCGAAATACATTGGTACAAAAATACAAACAAAAATAAAAAGCAATTTTTAATTGACATAATTTCAGAATTCTATCTCCCGAGAATTCATTATTAGTTAAGAAAAAGGCAGGTCTCCTGGCTTGCGTCTTGTTGTTAGTCTTCTCATTCGCCTTGGCGAACAATGACATCGTAGTAACAACAAGCTTTGATAGCTTACAGTTGCGGGAACAGCTTGAGATTTATGATTTTTGATTTACAATTTGGGATTTTAAAAATCCTAATTCAAATTTGTAACTCTTAAATTTTACTCAATTCCCTTTTAATGCAATTCTAAAAATCATAAAATTGCAACCTCATTTCGAGTGCAAATATAACACAATAATAACATTATTGAACTTAAATGTTTTTTATATTTGTGAATAAATCACAAAAAAAATGAATACAATTAAAGTTTTTCCAAAGAATATTGAAGAAAAAAATGCGATTAAAGCGTTTTTAGATACTCAAAATATAAAATTTGAAATTTCAGAAGAAAAAAATTTAGAAATGAAATTTGATTCAGATTTTTTAAATTCAATGGAGCAAAGTTTCAAAGAAGTAATGTCAGATAAAATTCCGATGCGAGAATTTGATTTAAAAAATTAAATCTAAATCGCCTAAAGGGCGATTTTTTTATTTGAATAATTTACATTTATATTTGTGGCTTATAAAATTCCAATGAAATCAATTGTCATAAAAATTTATCTAATTATTTTTGCTTTTTCTTTTTACCAATGTAAAGAAAACAATGTAAAAATAAATAATAAAATCCTTGCTGAAAATAATTCCATTCGCCACGCAAAAGGTTTTTCGATTGAAAAATATAGTGGATATTCGATTCTAAAAATTTCAAATCCTTGGCCAAAAGCGAACAAAAGTTACACTTATATTTTAAAGGATAAAAACGGAATTATTCCTGATAGTTTAAAAAATATAGCGACAATTCAAGTGCCAATTCAATCCATTATTGTTTCTTCTACAACTCACATTCCATCTTTAGAAATGCTCAATGTTGAAAATAGTTTAATTGGATTTCCGAATTTGAATTATATTTCTTCAGAGAAAGTTCGTGCAAGAATCGATACCAAGAAAATTAAAGAAATTGGTCGTGAACAAGACTTGAATACCGAAATTATTTTAGATCTTAATCCAGATTTAATTGTTGGTTATGGCATCGATAATAACAATCCGACCTATGATAATCTTGAAAAAAGCGGATTAAAAGTAATTTATAATGGCGATTGGAACGAACAAACTCCACTTGGAAAAGCCGAATGGATTAAGTTTTTTGGTGCTTTGTATGGATTAGACAAAAAAGCAGAAATCCTTTTTAATCAAATCGAAAAAGACTATAAATCAACATTAGAATTGGCTCAAAAAGCAACTACAAAACCTACTATTTTGTGTGGCGAAATGTATGAAAATGTTTGGTATTTGCCTCAAGGAAACTCCTGGTCAAGTTTATTTTTTAAAGATGCAAAAACCAATTATTTATGGAACAAAACAGCAGGAACAGGAAGTTTATCTTTGCCTTTTGAAACTGTTTTAGAGAAAGCAAAAAATGCTGAATTTTGGTTTCAAGGTTCTTTTTCTAATTTACAAGAAATGCAAAATTCAAACATTCATTACAATCAATTTGATGCTTTCAAGAATAAAAAAGTGTATTCTTTTGCCTCAAAAAAAGGAAAAACTGGTGGCGTTTTGTTTTATGAATTAGCAGGAAATCGTCCTGATTTGGTTCTGAAAGATATTTTAAAAATTGTTCATCCAGAATTGTTGCCTGATTATAAATTGTATTTTTATAGTAAATTAGAATAATTAATTTCTACACGAATTATACGAATTAAAAATGATAGAAATCAATAATTTTAGAAACACAAAACTGATAATTTTATTGTCATTAATTTTACTATTGATATTAATTTTGAACATTAGTTTGGGCTCAATTTCTATTCCTATTAAAGATGTGTTTAAGAGTTTACTTGGCGAAAATACTAGTAAAGAAACATGGGATTATATCATTATTAATTACAGATTACCTAAAGCCATTACTGCAATTTTAGTCGGAATTGGGCTTTCGATTTCTGGATTATTAATGCAAACTTTATTCAGAAATCCTTTGGCTGGACCCTATGTTTTAGGGCTGAGTTCGGGTTCGAGTTTAGGAGTTGCTTTTGTAATTTTGGGAGTTAATTATTTGCCTGCTTTTTTAGGTTCAATTTTGTTGTCATCTTATGGAATTATTTTAGCATCGTGTTTAGGAAGTTTTCTGGTTTTATTATTGGTTTTATTGGTTTCTAATAAATTACGTGATACTAATTCGATATTGATTGTTGGCTTAATGTTTGGAAGTTTTGCAAGCGCCATAGTTGGTGTTTTGACCTATTTTAGTTCGGCAGAACAATTACAAAAATTCACTTTTTGGTCGATGGGAAATATCGGAAACTTGTCTTGGAATTCAATAATAATGCTAACTATTTCAGTTATAATGGGATTGATTTTGAGTGTTTTTAGTATAAAATCACTGAATGCGATGCTTCTAGGTGAAAATTATGCAAAAAGTTTAGGCATCAATTTCAAAAAATCCCGATTGATTATTATTTTGGCAACAAGTATTTTAACAGGAAGCATCACAGCATTTGCCGGACCAATTGCATTTATTGGATTAGCAGTTCCTCATATTGCGAAAATAGTTTTTCAAACCAGTAATCATTATATTTTATTTTGGAGTACGCTACTTTTTGGAGCGATTACTATGTTGATTTGTGATATTTTTTCACACATTCCTGGAACTGAAATTACGCTTCCAATTAACGCCATTACTTCAATTATTGGTGCGCCTATTGTGATTTGGTTGATTATAAGAAAGAAAAGTTTTAACACATAGAAAAAAATATTTTATAAAATAAAAACTAAAAGACCAAAATTAGAACGATGTGACTATTAAAAAAAAAATATAATCTATGTCTCTATGTGTTAGAAAAAAATTAAAAATGAATAAAATACTTTTTACAAAAAATTTATCAATTGGTTATTCCTCCAAAAAAGAAACCAAAACAATCGCTTCAAACATTAATTTATCTTTCGAAAAAGGAAAACTAATTTCGTTGATTGGTGAAAATGGTATCGGAAAATCGACACTTTTAAAAACATTAACCGGAATTTTAAAGCCAATTTCGGGAGAAGTTTTTTTGAATGATAAAAACATTGCAAGTTATTCGAATTTAGAGTTAGCACAAAATTTAAGTTTAGTACTGACCGAAAAATTACCATCAAGTAATTTAACCGTTTTTGAGTTGATTGCTCTTGGTAGACAACCTTATACAAACTGGATTGGAAAATTGTCTGATGATGATGTAAGTCAAATTAACAAAGCCATAGAAATTACAAATATTGAACATCTACGGCATAAAAAGCATTTCGAAATTAGCGACGGACAACTGCAAATTGTTTTGATAGCACGAGCATTGGCGCAAGATACGCCACTAATAATTCTTGATGAACCAACCACACATTTAGATTTATTGCACAAAGTTGCGTTATTAAAATTATTAAAAAAACTGAGTTCAGATACAGAAAAATGTATACTTTTTTCTACACACGATATTGATTTAGCCATTCAACTTTCTGATGAAATGATTGTTATGACTTCTGAAAAAATTGTACAAGACAATCCTTGCAAATTAATTGAGACTGGAATTTTTAATGCGTTATTTAACGATTCATCGATTGTTTTTGATGATAAAAAAGGTAAATTTGTAATTGATAATTAACAATAACCACCATGAAAAATATAATCTTAATTCTGGCATTTATGACTATTTTTAATTCAAATTCGCAATTAAAACCAATTTCTTATACTGATGAAAATCAAAAATTAGAGGGTCTTTTAGCCGTTCCTGAAAAGCCAAATCAAAATAAATCTGGCGTTTTATTGCTTCCTGCTTGGATGGGAATTGACAACAACGCCAAAGAAAATGCCACTGAACTTGCCAAGTTAGGTCATCTAACTTTCGTAGCCGATATTTATGGAATTGATAAAAGACCAACTTCTCCAAAAGAAGCAGGAGCCATTGCTGGATCGTTTAAAAAAGATTACAAACTCTATCAAAAACGTATTCAATTGGCATTGGATCAATTATTAAAATCAGGAGTAAACCCTAATAAAATTGCAGTAATAGGCTATTGTTTTGGTGGAACTGGAGCCATTGAAGCTGCAAGAAGTAATATGAAAGTGAGTGGCATTGTTTCTTTTCATGGTGGTTTGGGTCGAGATGCAACTCGAACCATTGAAACCATAAATCCAAAAGTATTAATTCTGCATGGAGCCGATGATTTTTATGTTCCAGAAGTTGATATAAAAGCACTTCAAGACGAAATGCGAACTGCAAAAGCCGATTGGCAAATGGTTTATTATGCCAATGCTGTTCACGCTTTTACCCATAAAGATGCTGGAAATGATAATAGTAATGGGGCAGCATACAACGAAAAAGCAGCAAAAAGGTCTTGGATTGCGATGAAAGATTTCTTTGATGAAATTTTTAAGTAAAATAAAAATTTTCTGAAATCTAAAATCTGCTCCCTGAAATCTGCCTCCTCGCCTCGCCTACTACAAATGCAACTGAATTAGCAATGTTAAAACTTCTAATTAAATTAGACATTGGAATGGTCAATTGCTGGTTTTTGTCAAATAAACTCAAAAAATCTTGACTCAAACCCACACTTTCTTTTCCGAAAACCAACCAATCGCCATCTTGAAATTCATTTTGATAAATAGAAGTTTCGGCATGTGAACTCATTAAAAAAACTCGGGATTTGTTAGGAATTATTGAAATCCATTCCTCAATATTTTGATATTCGGTGACGTCAAGATGCACCCAATAATCGAGTCCTGACCGTTTTAGATTTTTGTCATTAATTACAAACCCAAAAGGATGAATGAGGTGCAAACGGCTATTGGTACCCACGCATAAACGACCAATATTTCCGGTATTATTAGGGATTTCAGGCTCAACAAGTACTACGTTTAACATATTAAAGTTGCCAAAAGTTAATTTGATTTTTTTCTAATGGCGATAAATCTAAAACGGGTAAATCATTTGGAAATAGTATCACTTCTGAACAATTTCCAAAATAACCAGTAGCAGTAAATGCTGACCAAGCACCAATCGAAAAAGTACCACCAGATAAAGGAGTTGATGGTTCAATAGCATTATTTAGTGAAGTAATATTATTATTTAATCTTGCTGTTTTAGTTGTTAAACCTCTAATAAAAGAATATTGTTTGTAAATGTTAAGACTTCCTGTATTTAAAAAACTTCTATTACTTACACAACAATTTTCACTAGCATCAAAGTAACAATAACCGTCAGACCAATTGATATGACAATCCCAGCGTTTGAATGTATTAACCAAATCGACATAACCAAAAGACAATTGATTGGCATTTTGCGTTGGTTTTATGACTAGCATCATTGTACCTTTTATTCCCAAACCAATCAGATTTTCTATGGGTTGATTTACTGCCAAATGCTGAATTTGATTCCCAATGAAAACTATTGATGGCAAAGTATTACTTGTTCCAGCAACATTTAATATAATTTGTGGTTGTTTTGCTAAAGTGGCTTGAACTGCATGATACAAATTTGGACCTTGATCGTACCAAGTGACTACATAAATTTGGGCAACTCCAGCAAAAGTACTATAACTAAGATTCTCTCCTAGAACTAATGATCCTGAACCTACATTAGTTACAATTATATTACTGTTTGAACTTACAACATCATTCAAATCAAAAGAAACATTGGCTTCGGCATTATCAGAGTTTCTTCTAATTTTAATGGCAAAACCAGTATAACCAATTTTCAATTTCCGAAGGCTATATGCAAAAGAAGGCGAAATTGGAGCAATATCAAGCAATAATTTATTGACTGCATAACGATTGGCTGGCAAAACTTGTGCAAAATTACTGTGTAATGAAACCAAAAATAGGAATAAAATAATTTTTTTCATCTTTTCTATTTTACGTCACCACTAATTACAGCGGAATTTGATGCTCGAACTTCCAAACCAATTTTTGCCCATTGACCCGAAGTTTGCGTACCTCCATATCGATTGCTCAATACCATTCCGCCACTTGCTACCAAGGTTACATTTCCTAAACCAGATTGTGTAATACTAACTTGAAAACCAGTTGGCAAGGTATTTGGAACCGTTAATGTAATTGACGTAGTCGCAGAAAAATCTAAAATTCTTCCGTTATCGACTGCGGATAATGTATATGAAGTAGCAGCAATATTTTTTATAGAACCCACGTTAATGGCTGTCCAGGAATTATTCAACACACTAAAATAATAGTACAAATCGACATCAGTATCATACACCATTAGAGATTGTGCAGGAGTTACAATTGCAACACGTTGTGCAGATGTTAATCTTGGAACTAAAATTCCGTTTGTTGTGCTTGTCACATCAAGAATTGAACTCAAATTTGGTGTTGTTGTTCCAATCCCAACTTGCGAATATAAGGTAGTAGTTAAAAGTAAAAATAAAAGTAATGTTTTTTTCATGTTTAAGAATTAAATTTTTATAAAGTTTGATCGTACAAAAGATTGTACTTGATTAAAAGTTACCAACTTCAATAACCGAGCCAATTTTCAAATCATTTAATAAAATTGTTCCAATTCTCACACGAACTAATCTCAAAGTGGGAAACCCAACCGCAGCGGTCATTTTTCGAACTTGTCGAAATTTACCTTCGTTAACGGTTATAGACGCCCACGTAGTTGGACCATGACGTTCGTCACGAATTTTTTTGGCTCGAATTCCAAAATCGGGAACTTCAGAAACAATACATGCTTTACAAGGTTTTGTTACGTATTTCTCACCATTGAAACCAATTTCAACACCATTTTGTAATTTTTTGATGGCTTCTTGTGTAATAATTCCATCTACCTGAACATAATATTCCTTATCTACTTTTTTACTTCGAATTTGTTCACTGACTTTTCCGTCTGTGGTGAGTAAAAGCAATCCTTCAGAATCTTCATCGAGTCTGCCAATTGCCATTGTTCCTAATGGAAAATCATGCAATTCTCCTAATAATTTTTTCTTTCGTTTCAATTCATACACAAACTGCGATAAATATCCATAGGGTTTATTGATAATAAAATGACGATGTGTTGGCATAAAAAAATAGAAAAGACAGCCTCAAGAAGACTGTCTTATATAAGATATTGTTTTAATAATTATTGTTTCCCTTGAACATAATCAGACAATTCATCTGAATTAGAGCTAAATGTAAATATTCCATTTAACTTAAAATAATTTCTTGGTTCAATACAATAATCATAGGCATATTTTGCAAATTCTAATTTATTATCTTCAAATCTAAAAACATTTGCAATTTGTATTATTTGATCCACGTTCAAGCAATTTACACTCACCACTTGTCTGGCTGTTTTCATTGCTGAATCATCAAAATTTTGTTTTTTAATTGCTATCAAAGCAGAATTAAAATCATTTGAATTCATACTTGCTCTTCTTCCACAACCCGAAGAATTATTTTGATAGATTTCACCTTGTTGAACTGGGATAACCACTTGACCCGAATTTCCTGTTGTTGTAGTTGTTGTAGTTTGCGTCACAGTTCCTCCACCTGTGTTGTCGTTGATAGATACTCCCATATTTATTCCACCAATATTTATTCCTACACCAACATTGTTACCGTTTGTTTGTGTTGTCGTAGTAGTTTGTGTAACTCCACCACGAATCGGTACATTTTCTCGAACTACTATTACTTCGCGTGGTTGTCCATAATGAACTACTTGAACGTTTGAGCCAGGAATATAACTTGGGTTTGCGGGAACTGTCGAGAAAAAGTTCATTTTCATTTTAGTCTTGTTATTTCTGTCTCTTTTGATTTTGTAGGTAACATCAGAAAAATTTCTGTCAAAATCTGTGACCATTAAATTATTTGTTGAAACTTCTGATAAAGTTTGATTCTCAAATTTAATTTTAGCACTGTAATAGGGTTGATTCAAATCTTCTACCCTCAAATTGGTTTGAGGGGTATCGTTTATAACTTCGCCGTTAAGTATAAGAGTAAATTTATCACCATCCTCAGAGAATATAGTTACACTCCCATTTGTTGGTCTTTGTGCATGTGATGTAAATACTAGTGATGTAAATAATAGAGTAAAAAATAGTTTCATATATATATTGATTTTTAGTTAAAATTTGTTTTGCAAATATAACTCCAAAAATAAACAAATTCAAAACAAAGATTTTTAAAAAATTATTATAAAAAATAGAACAAAAGTATCCAAAATGATTGGTTTTGATTAAAAGTATCTTTATATTTAACTTTATGTTTATCAAACTTTTAAAGTTAAATATTTATGCTAAAAAAATCAATTTTAATAGAAAATAAATGTTCGATTACTACTAAAAATAATCAGTTGGTTATTAAGTCCGAAATTCGTGAAAGTACAATCCCAATTGAGGATATTGGTTTTATAGTTTTAGACCATCCCGAAATTTATTTGAGTATTCCTGCCATGAACTTTTTAATTGAAAATAATTCTTGTGTGATAACGTGTACAAAAAATCACTTACCAAACGGAATGTTTTTGAACCTCAACAGCCATCATGTTCAGCAAGAAATTTTCAGAAATCAAATCGAAGCTTCTATTCCTCTCAAAAAACAATTATGGCAACAAACAATTCAAGAAAAAATTTTGAATCAAGGTATTCTACTTCAAAAAATATCAGGCAAAAAAAACAGTCTTGATTTTATGGCTTCGAAAGTTTTGAGTGGAGACACTACTAATATGGAAGGTGCAGCGGCGGCTCAATATTGGAAAACTTTTTTCGACCCAAACGATACTGAATTAGACAATCAAATTCATTTTAAAAGAGAACGTTTTGGAGATTATCCAAACAATTTTTTGAATTATGGTTATGCCATACTTCGCGCTGCAACTGCTAGAGCCTTGTCTGGTAGTGGTTTGCTAAACACTTTAGGCATTCATCATAAAAGTAAATACAATGCTTTTGCACTTGCTGATGATATTATGGAGCCTTTTCGACCAATTGTAGATGAAGCAGTACATGGTATTATGCAAAATCATGGGGAACAAGGCTCGAGCGATAGCGAACAGGCGAAGCAATTGAACACCAAAATAAAATCAGAATTATTGCAAATTCTAACCCGAACGGTTTATTTCAAGGAAGAGAAAAGTCCGCTCATTGTGGCTTTGCAAAAGACGGCGAGTTCCTTGCAACAATGTTTTATGGGTGACAGAAAGAAAATTAAATATCCAAAATTATGGAACTTAACGGATACCGAATAATGTGGCTGTTTGTATTTTTTGATTTGCCAACCGAAACTAAAACCGATAAAAAAAATGCATCGGGTTTTAGGCAAAATTTACTGAAAGATGGTTTTTCAATGATGCAATATTCAGTATACATTCGGCATTGTGCCAGCAGTGAAAGTGCTGATGCGCACGAAAAACGAATTAATAAAATGTTGCCGTCAATGGGTAAAATAAGTATTTTGCGAATAACAGATAAACAGTTTGGCAACATTATGAATTTTTGGGGTCGTGCCGAAGTCCCAAAAGCACCACAACCCACGCAGTTGGAGTTGTTCTAATCTTTTTTAAAAAATTTATCTTGAAACCACTTTTGTGGATTATTGTCAATATAATTACTAATGTTTACATACGATTTTTCGTCTCTTATAATGTGGTCATGAAAAGATCGATGCCAAGCAAAATAATGAAATTCAAGCAAATGAATTGCTTTTGAAGAAGTCGTTTTCATAGCACCTAAAAGACTTGACAATGATTTTATTTTAGTTTGCGGATCAACAATTTTGCTTCTATCAATCTCGAGAATCAAATGAAAATGATTTGGCATCACCACAAAATTATGAACATCAACGTATTCATATTGACTCATTAACCATTTGATTTTTTCTTCAACAATCAAACCATATTGATTTAATTCAACTTTGCAATTTATATTTGGATTTTGGATTTTCGAAATATTACTATTTTGGATTTTTTGATTTTGGAATTCTGCGGGATTTATTTCAGGATTTTGGAATTCTGCGGGATTCATTTCTGCGCGATTTACGCTCAGGTCGCGACCTGTCCCTACGTTCATAACACGCCCCAAACAACACATATTATTTTTCACACAATTTGTCACGAAATACAAATTATTTCTCGAATAATCATATCCAAATAATCTATTTCTTTTTCTATTATTCATTTTTTAAATTTTAATTTTCGCACATGATGCAAATAGGTCGAGACCTATCTCTACAATCAAACAATATTACAATAAAAAATACTGCTAGAAACCAAAAAATGCTCCAATATTGGGCTATCAAACCAAAAAAGGAGCATTTTTTTAAACGATATTTGCTTTTAATTCAATGAATATCAGAAGGTAACAAGCCAACTAATATCGTGTTTTCTAATCTTTAATCAAACCACAACTAGATAGAGGTTCATTTGTAGTTGCTTGTAATATCGTGTTTTCTAATCTTTAATCAAACCACAACAACTTCGTTTCTTCGTGCTGGTGGAAAAGAATATCGTGTTTTCTAATCTTTAATCAAACCACAACTGGGATCGCTGGGAAGAATTTATTACAGGAATATCGTGTTTTCTAATCTTTAATCAAACCACAACCATGCTCCAAGGAATTTCAATTAACATCTAAATATCGTGTTTTCTAATCTTTAATCAAACCACAATTTAGTGGGCAAAAGCCGAAACTCAATTGTGGTTTGGCTGTTTAAGAGTTTGAAAACTTTATGTCAAAGAACTTTTTACTTATCTATTTTCTATTCAAATTTATAAATTCTTTACTAAACTCAATATCAATTTCACCTAAAGTATTAACTTTAGTTGGAATAACTCTTAAAGCTGATACACTTTTTCTCAAAACTACACCATTCATATTAGGTAAATCATTTTCAGATGTTGAAACAGCATCATTAACATCACCTAAAGCATAATTATGGCGTTCAAAAATAATTTGTTTTATTTCTCCTTTCGCTTTGTCCTCTGTAAATTTTACAACTTTAAAAAGTCGTAGCTGTAAATCAAATGAATTCTTCCATTCAATTTCTTCTGGTGTTTTATCAAATACTAAAAACATATCGCCTTGATGAAATTTCAAAATTGGTTTATGAGTTTCATTTGGAAAATCTCTTTTTACAATGTTATAATTATTAATAAGACTAGAACTTCTATTTGTAAATGGTATTTTCTTTCCTGGATTGTCGGGAATTAGATCTCCATAAACTCTAGCTTCATAATTTGTATATGGATCTTTATTAAAATAAAAGTCGAATTTATGAACAAATTTAAGCTTACCGTTCTTATCTTTATCTAAATTTCTATCTGATTTTCTGATTTCTTTATAATTTTTTAAGTTTGATTTAGAAGACTTTATTCTCAATCTTTTAATTATCATTTCACTAATATCTTTACCCTTTTTTTCATCATAATATTTTGGCAGAATCATAAAACCTGCTTTATTACTTTCTTTAATAAATGATTCTAAGCCTACTTCTTTTGTGAAATCTAAAATACGATTTTTTATCCCATCATCAATTATATTTTCTTCAATATCTTTAACTTTCAAATTAGAAACCTTTTCTCGTTGAGCAAAAATAAATTCATCATTTTTCTTAATATGAGCATAAGGATTTTGACTATTAAGTTTTCCCCTTAAATTTAACTTTTTTGCATTTTCCTTTTGGGCATGTAACAATAAAGGTTTAATTCTGTCAGTCTGTTTGTGATAAATTAATACTTCTTTATGCAAATCTCTTATTCGCTTAACAAAATCAACCATTGGTTCTTTTACACGAATTCTTGGGTTACTATTCCCTTTAAAATAATCACTTTCATAATTATGATATACTTCTGAAATCCAATTAGACGTTCCTCTCTCAACACAAGCTACTACAATAGCATCAATACAATGATGAATATGATTACTTCTATCTTTTACTTCTTCTTCGCCTTGTAATCCCCATATTTTCCTTAAAGTATCAGTAATTTTACCATTAACAACATTTACTTTATTGAAATAAGAATTCAGATAAGCTCTTGCATATTTTGCTATTATTCTTGTATCAACAAGATTGGCATTGGTAAATTGATTATTTATTTCTTCAATTTCGAAGTTTCTATACTTTTCTTTCAAGTAATCTAATTTAAACTTTGTATAATGTGCTTTGGTCATTACTTCATCATGAGAAGCGGCGTCAGTAATTGATTGTGCCGCATTCTTAAATTTGTTATAATCAAACTTTAATGTTGATAAACTTACATCCCAAGTTATTTCATCACCTTTAATTGTATACGATTTCAAATACTTATCACGATTTTGCAAAATCATTTCTTTGCAAACCAACACACCATTAAAACTTATATCTAGCAATGCAGGAAGAGTTGTTTTTTTATAGTTTCTATTAAAATCATAATTTGCTAAAGTTTTATTTTTTAAAGAATTATCATTAAACTTACTTCTTGGTATTGTGTGCTCTATATCATACATTGTTTTGCCACCTAAAAAATCTGTAATACATATTTCTTTTCCCGAAGTATACAAGCATTTATGATTTTGTTCCTGATATAATATATATTTAGTGATTTCTGTAGAACTCGGAATTATTTCGTTTCTTTTTTCAGTCGGATTTAAACCAATAATCTTATTCTTTGCCCAAGTTCTAATAATTTCTTGTTCTTTTTGCCATATTGATAATGCTCTTCGATAGCTTGCACTATTAATTTCTCCAGCTACTTCAAGATTAACTTCTGTATCTTTATCTACTAAACCATTTCTTATTAACTCATTGCACAATCTTTTTATTTGGTGCATTGCTCTATTAAAAACAGGATTTTTTATAGAACTAATTTCAGGATTTCCAAGTTTTTTATCTGCTTTTGGATAAGCTTCCATTGCGGATGGATGATATAATTTACTTACATTAATTGTTTCATTAGGAAAAGCTTGCTTTAATACTTCAAGTATAAATTCTGGAATTGTTTTAGTTGTTAAGTAATTTATATTCTTTGGAGATTTATCGTAAACAGCAGCATAAAAAAAGTCCAAGCAATTTGTGCTTATTTTTGAAATCTCTTTACTTTCCAATTTATTTAATTGCAATTCTCCAAGCCAATCTGCTATTTCATAGTCTAATCCTTTTTTATGAGTTTCAATACTAAAAGCATTATTTCCTAAAGAAAATGGTTCTTTACTATTTTTAAATTTACTTATGTAATTATTTACAATTCCTTTATTTTGTTTTTCGATACTAAATAGTTCTAATGCCTCTTTAACTTTATCAGAAATTTGTTGTTCTTCATTTTCAGATACTTTTCTACCTAAAACTTCTGTTATGTTAGCTAAAAAAACAGCATTAGTATATATTTCTCCTTTAATTAAAAAAGGTATTATTTTTCTTATGGCTGATTTACTTAAGTTCCCATATCCTTTAACTAACTTAATTTTGATGAAACTTTCTATGCTTTTGGAATCTAGTTTTAAATGTTTCTCTGCAAATTCTTTTCTGATAGTTTTTCTGTCTTTAGAATCAAAAACGTCCAATTGCAAACAGTGCCATACATCTTCAATACTTAATTGCTTTTTTCTTTTTTCGTCATTATAACCAGTATTTAAAAATGTCATTTTGTTATATTCCTCAAAACCTATTACCTTTTTTAAAGAAGCGGTTGTTGGACATGCTGAAAACTTTTTATCAATAGGAAAATTAAAACTAATTATAGCTTTTAAATTTTCTTTTTTTCCTTTAACAAAAACTTCATCAGGTTTTTTGACGTAGCAATATGGTTCTCCTTTGCTTAATTTATTGGCAATTTTCACAAATTCAAAATCTGTTTTTTGTAAAAATTCATCTTTAATTAAATCTTTCTCTTCCTTGTTTAAAAAATCTAATTTACCTCCAACTTCTCTTTTAATTTTTATTCTATTTATAGATTCCCACATTCTAAACTCCTCAAACAAAGGATGTGAAAGAGCAATCCGTTTTCTCTTTGTTTCTAAAGTGCAATTGGCAACTAATCCTTTTTGACTTTTTAAAGGTCTTTGATAGAATATTGCATTTTGCAATTTATCTTTTAAATCTCCAATAATGTTTTGAACTTTACATATATGTTCAAATTCTGCTAAATAGTGGTCTTCCCGATGAGTATACCTCCCTCTAATTTTATTTCTTGATCCAGACTTTTTATTTGTAGTGTTATAAATTGAATAAAAATAACAGCCCATCGTTTGGAAACCTTCAATTTCTTTTGAAAGCTCTCCAATTCCGGACATTACTTTTCCTAAATTCTCAGGTTTATTAAAATCATTAACAATAAAAATTTTAATCTTTTCAAACTCATGTTCGTTTTTAAGTTCTTTCTTTATTTTAGAATATAATTTTTTAACCTTGTCATCTGCTTTATTAAGGTCAAAAATCACTTCAAAAGGTGCTAAAAAAGAAACAGAATCAAAACTGCTTTCTAATAAATTAAGTACATCTGTTTTAAACAAATCAATTTTATCATCAGATTGTTCCTCGTCAGAATTAGACAGATAACCCCTTCTTTGTGATAAATGATAAAAGGCTCTTCCAAGTTGTAATTTTCCATTTACTGTTTCCATCATCCCGCTTTGAGTGGCAGCCAAATTTCTTAGATAATAAGGTTGCTTTAATTTTTCAGTTACATTACTTAATTTTTGTGATTTAGAAATACCTTTCTTTTTTCCAGTTCGTTGCCAATCAATAAATTTATCATTCTCACATGGATATACT
Organism: Bacteroidota bacterium; assembly: GCA_031431275.1. GTDB lineage: Bacteria > Bacteroidota > Bacteroidia > Flavobacteriales > Flavobacteriaceae > Flavobacterium. The sequence goes on along the minus strand of JANPDC010000133.1, from coordinate 17,460 downwards.
TTTTTGTTTTTCCATTTATTCAATTCTCCAGCATTAAATTTTGGACATAATCCAAATTCATCTAACACTTTTAACGTTGCAATCTTTCTTAACCTTATTCTATCAATTCTTCTTCTTGCACCTCTAAAACCTCTTCTTTCAGCAGCTTTTGAATTCTCATTTGCATCTGAACCTTTAGAAAAAATATAACTTCCTTTTGTTGGAATTAAATTTCCTTTTTCATTTTTTTTAATAAGAAAATCATGTACTCCGTCTTGTTTTTCAACAACTGACCAACCAATACTATTTGTTCCTACATCTAAACCAAGTTTTATTTTTTCCATTTAATATTTTGTTTTACGAATTAAATATTTACTTTTGTATTAATCAAATCACAATAAGGTCCTTGCTTGCAAGTGAACCGTGGGATTGAATCTTTTGAATTAAATCAAAGGATGACCTAATTAGAGCCTCCAATTTATTTGGAGGTTCGTTGTTTTAATATAATCTAAACTTTAGATTATAATTTAATTTTTAACAGACTCGAAAGTTAAATAAAAAATAATTATTCTTTTTACGGAAAACCGTAAACCAACACAACTATTTTATATCTATATTTGCAATGATTAAAATTACTAATCTATAATCTTATCACAATAAGGCTACATGCCGTAGGTGAAAACCTTTAGTCCTGCTTCGGTGGGACTTTTTTTATTTACAAAATAGTTTCTAAATAAACTTTTAACTACTTTTACTTTTCTTAAACACACAAACAATTAATGTCAACAACAATCACTTTTTTATTAATTTTTATAACAGCACTAGGCATAGGAATTTACTTTGGTAAAATACTTTTTTCATCTAAATCAAAGGCTGAAAAATCGATTTTAGAAGAAAAAAACTTCAACTTGAGTGGTTCTATAAATGATTTGAAAGCACAAATTGTGAATCAAAAACTAGAGTTCGAAAAACAAGTATTGGATTCCAATGCTGAAAAAGAAGTTATTCGTGCAACTATTAATACTATCCGAAACGAAAAAGAAGCCATCAATTTGCAACTCACAAAAAAGGAAGTCGATTTTGATAATTTATTCGAACGCAACAAAGAACAAAAACAAGAAGTTGAGCAACTGCAAGAAAAATTTACCAAAGAATTTGAGAATCTTGCCAATAAAATTTTAGACGAAAAATCGAATAAATTTACGGAACAAAACAAAGAAAACATGAAAAATATCTTGTCGCCACTTCAAGATAAGATTCAGTTGTTCGAGAAAAAAGTCGAAGATACGCACAAAGAATCTATTGATTATCACGCGGCTTTGCGCCAACAAATTTTGGGTTTGAGCGAAATGAATGCTCAAATGAGCAAAGAAACCATCAATTTGACTAAAGCATTAAAAGGCGATACAAAAATGCAGGGCAATTGGGGCGAACTGGTTTTGGAACGTGTTCTTGAAAAATCTGGACTCGAAAAAGACCGTGAATATTTTGTGCAACAAAGCCACACTACTGATGATGGCAATCGAGTTTTTCCAGACGTGGTCATTAATCTTCCTGATGGAAAAAAAATGATTGTCGATTCAAAAGTTGCACTTACTTCCTACGAGCGTTACATTAATGAAGAGGATGATGATTTAAAATCACATCATTTAAAAGAACATGTTACTGCAATAAAACGCCATGTTGAAGATTTAGGAAACAAAAATTATCAAGATTTATATCACATTGAAAGTCCTGATTTTGTTTTACTTTTTATTCCAATTGAACCCGCATTTGCATTAGCATTGAACGAAGATACAACCTTGTATAATCGTGCTTTCGAGAAGAATATTGTCATTGTTACACCTTCTACTCTACTGGCGACTTTGCGTACTATTGATAGCATGTGGGCCAATCAAAAACAACAAGACAATGCGCTAGAAATTGCACGTCAGGCTGGTGCATTATATGATAAATTTGAAGGTTTTTTGTCTGATTTAATAAAAATTGGCAAAAAAATAGACGAATCGAAAGTTGAATATTCTGGTGCGATGAATAAATTAGTTGAAGGTAATGGAAACATTATTATTAGCATCGAAAAATTGAAAAAAATGGGTGCTAAAGCCAAAAAATCACTTCCTGAAAGTATCATCAACAGAGCAGAAAAACAGATTTCGGATAGCATTTAGTGGGTTTTATATTATAAAAATGTTTATAAAACTATTTATACAGATTTGTAAATTAAAATACTTTTTGTTTAGAACCATTATTTATTAAGACTTAATGAAGTTTAATATGTTAATGGTTTAAATTTAATTAAAATTGTTTTTTTTCATAAAGCCTAATAAATAATTGTAGAGTAAAAATTAAAGTTTAAACAAACAAAATGAGAAAAATTATTGGAATTGTTATTGGTGTTTTGGTGCTTTCGATTGCACTTTATTTTACAATTATGTATTATGCGACTTTCAGCGAAGGCTATCGCTCAGGCGAATTAATCAAAATTAGTAATAAAGGAATGGTTTTTAAAACTTGGGAAGGCGAATTGAGTCAGGGCATTGCTGGAGCGCAAATTTTTAAATTTTCAATTCTAGACAGCGATGAAAAAATTATTCAAGAAATGAAAGACATGCAGGGCGAATATGTCAAAGTTACTTATGTGGAACGTTACCGAACTTTTCCATGGTGGGGCGACACGAAATACTTTATAAAAGAAATAGTGAAAGAAGATTCTCCTTTTAAAGTTAAATTAGAAAAATAAAAATGAATTTCAAAACCGTAAAATCTTCCAAAGTTACCATCTCAGAATTAATGCTTCCTTCACACTCCAATTTTTCGGGTAAGATTCATGGTGGCTATATTCTATCTTTGTTAGATCAAATTGCTTTCGCTTGCGCCTCTAAATTTTCTGGTAATTATTGTGTAACGGCTTCTGTTGACACAGTCGATTTTTTAAATCCAATTGAAGTTGGAGAATTAGTTACCATGAAAGCCTGCGTGAATTACGTTGGAAAATCCTCTATGATTATTGGTATTCGCGTAGAAGCAGAAAACATAAGAACTGGCAAAATCAAACATTGTAATTCGTCCTATTTTACGATGGTTTCAAAAGATATTGATGGCAGAAATGCCCAAGTTCCTGGATTGACTTTGTCTAATCAAGATGAAGTTAGAAGATTTTATAATTGCATCAAACTCATCGATTCTAGAAAAGATAAGGAACTTCACGAAGAAATTTTTGATTATAAATCTGAAGAAGCTATTTTAAATTTGACAAAATACAATGTTAAACTGGAAATAAACGCAACAAAATAGAGTTGTAAATATTTTCAACATTACGATTCAACGTTGTTTAACGATTTTTTCATTCGTTTCAGCGAAAAAAATGATTTTATTCTGTTATTTTATGTTTATTTGCATTTTATTAATATTTATTATCTAAATATTAAAGAAAAATAATTTAATTTTTTGATTTGCATGATAAAAAAATTACATCTTTTATTATTATTACTCATAATTAATGCTTCGGGTTCGTTTTCACAAAAAGCAGGTGAAATTGATGGTGTATCTATTCCACGAACAATCAAGTTTGATGAGCGAGAAATTACTCTCAATGGCATTGGAAGTAGATCAAAACTTTGGATTGATGTTTACACTCTAGCACTATATCTCACAAAACCTTGCCAAGATCCAAAAGAAATTTTAGAAAGTAATTCTGCCATGGCGATGATTTTTTTTATTAATTCATCATTAATCAATTCTAAAAATTTTGCAAAAAATGTTAATAAAGGTTTAAGAAGTTCTGCTGGAGAAGAACAATGGAAGAAATTTAAACCACAACTAGATTTACTTGATGAATTTGTTAATTCTGATGAAATTATTAAAAATGATGTATTTAATCTCGTGTACAACAATCTTGACAGTTCCATTTGGGTTATTAAAAATGGTATTCTAAAAGGAAAAATACCAGGATTCGAGTTCAAAAAAGCCTTGTTTGGCATTTGGTTATCAGACAAACCCATCAAAGAATCATTAAAAAACGAATTACTAGGTCTAAAATCATAAATTCAAATAAATAAATATTACCACAATGAAAAAAATTCTATTTTTTGCTATTTTCTTATCATTTTCAAATCATTTAGTTTCTCAAACACAAGCCCTTTTTTTTGAACAAACCAATGAGTTCTTAAAAAAGTATGTGAATTCAGAAGGCAAGATAAATTATATTGACCTCAAAAAAAGCCCTGGTGAATTATTTTATATCCTAGACAATGCCTCTAAATTGAAATTAGAAACTGCAAAAAAAGAAGAGCAAATTGCTTTTTGGATAAATGCTTACAATTTGTTGCTAATTCGAAATGTATTGGATATTTATCCTGTTAAATATGTGAACTCAGTTCCAGGTTTTTATGATAAAAAAAATTCAATTGCTTCCAGTGAACTATCTTTAAATGAAATCGTGAAAAACTTGACAGACCTCAACAAAGATCCTGGTCTAAATTTTGTTTTATCAAATGGTTCCAATGACGGAGCAAAATTATTAAATGCTGCCTACATTCCAGAAATTATTGTGAATCAAATTTCATTTCAAATGAAATCAACAATCAACAGACCTGGTTTTATTAAGATAAACAAAGACAATACATTAGAATTGCCGAAAATCTTTGAAGTTCACAAAAGCGATTTCGTAACAACTTATTTTAATGAAATTGATTTCATAAATATTTTTATTGATAAAAAATTAGATCCAAAATTAAAAATCACTTACAGTAACACCGATTTGTCGTTGAATGAAATAAAATAGTAACATTTTGAATTGAATCAAAATTTTTAGTACATTTGAAAGTAAATAATTTAAAATGAAAAAAATATTCCCCGTTTTTTTAGTTTTTATTCTGATTTTAGTTTCATGTTCAAAATCTGACGATCAGTATATTCCTGTTCCTACAAACTCAACCACAATTCCCATAAACGTTGATTTAACTCAAGTTCCATTTGCTAAATTATCTGATTATCATTTTTTTGATGGAGAAATGAAGAATCAAAACCCTGCAGCAAATGTTCTGCCCTACGAACCTGCAAGTTCTCTTTTTACAGATTATGCAAAAAAGAAACGTTTTGTATGGATGCCTTCTGGATTGAAAGCAACATTCAATGGTAACAACAGTGTTTTAGAACTTCCGGTTGGTGCTGCATTAATAAAAACGTTTTACTACGATCATGTTCAACCTTCAAATTCAACAAGAATTATGGAAACAAGAATTATGATTCGAAAATCAACAGGTTGGATTTTTGCAGAATACATTTGGAATGCGGATCAAACCGAAGCCAATTTGAATTTAAACGGAAGTTATTCAAACGTTTCATGGAATGAAGATAACACAACGCCTAAATCAACAAATTATAGATTTCCTTCTGCAACAGAGTGTATGATTTGTCACAAATCAAATGATTTACCAATTCCAATCGGAATAAAACCTCAAAATCTTAATTTGAATTATAATTATTCTGGAGGTTCAAAAAATCAATTAACAAAATGGGTAGAACAAGGCTATCTTCAAAATGCAATTCCTTCAAACATAGTTTCAACTGTCAACTATAAAGATGTTACAAATCCTTTAGATTTAAGAGTCAGATCCTATTTAGATATCAATTGTGCACATTGCCATCAACAAAATAGTCATTGTGATTACAGACCCATGCGATTTGCATTTAGCGAAACAACTACAGCTGCAAACCTCGGAATTTGTATACCACCACAAGATTTGAGTATTGGAGCAGGAATATCGAGTGTAATTCAACCAAACAATACGAGCAGATCTATGTTGTTTTACAGACTAAATACCACCGAAGAAAGTTATCGAATGCCATTACTAGGCCGAACAATGATTCATTCAGAAGGCATTACAATGATTCAACAATGGATTAATTCATTACCACCTTGCAACTAAAAATTAAAATACCATAAAAGTTAATAAAAGTTGATTTAAAAATAATTATTAATACTGTAATCATTCAACCTAAAAAGAAAAAAATGAAAACAAAACTACTTTTCTTACTCGTATTAGTAAACTCGAGTATTATTTTTGCACAAAACAACTGCTCAACGGCGTTACCAATTTCATCTGGAAGTCATATTGTAGATGCAGTAAATGGAACCCAAGTCCCTAATCCAATTTGTGCACCGAATGGCAGTGGCGCAACAGCAGGTAAATGGTATTCTTTTACTCCAACAACAAACTATACAGTAACTGTAACAACTGAACTACAAATAAATCTCAACCTAGATACCCGTTTTCATGTATATTCTGGAACTTGTGCAAACTTGGTTTGCGTTGGTGGCGATGATGATAGTGGTACCATTGGATCTGGTTATTTATCAATTGGAAGTTTTACAGCACTGGCTAACACTACATATTATATTGCATTTGACAATCGTTGGAATTCTTCAGGATTTACATTTCAAGTAAATTTAGGTCCATACGTAGCACCTCCCATTCCTGTTCCATCACCTGTCACTTTTGCAAGCCAAAATATCCCAACTATTGGTAGTTCATATGACATTTGTGTGGTAGACATGAATGGTGACTATTTAGATGACTTAGTTGGAGTAAGTGCAGGAAACATAAAAATAAACTACCAAAATGCTACAGGTGGATTTACTCTTGCAACTAAAACAATAACAGGGATAACTTATATGCCTTCTTGGAGCATGGCTGCTGGTGACTATAACAAAGACGGATTCAATGATTTAGTTCTTGGTGGAGGAAGTGGCGTTTCGTTTTTGAAATCTGCAACAGACGGAAGTAGTTATACAGCTTCACAAACTACTGAATATGTTTTTTCTCAACGTAGTAATTTTATTGATATCAATAACGATGGTAATTTAGATGTATTTGTTTGTCACGATGTTGACCCAAATGTGTATTACATTAATAATGGTTCTGGTGGATTAACATACAACCAAGGAGGATTGGGCGATCACACAGAAGGTGGAAACTATGGATCTATTTGGGTAGATTATGACAATGATGGAGATTCTGATTTATTTATTGCAAAATGTCGAGGCGGAAGTTCAACAGCAAATATCAACGAGTTACACCGCAATAATGGAAACGGAACTTTTACTAACGTGGCTTTGTCAGCAAATCTTGCTGACCCATTACAAACATGGTCATCGGCTTGGGGGGATTTTGACAACGATGGCGATATGGATGTTCTTGTTGGGGCCAGTTCAACTGCAAATGGATCACACAAATTAATGCGAAACAATCTTGATGGAACCTTTACAGATGTAACCGCTGGATCTGGATGGCCTCAAAATTCTAGTCTTGGGATTGAACATGTTGCACAAGATTTTGATAATGATGGCAAAATTGATGTTATGGGTGCTGGAAACAAAATCATGTATAATAATGGTAATATGACCTTTAGTCCAAATTCTATTCCTGCAACAAGTGGTCCAATTGGAGATTTGAATAACGATGGTTTTTTAGACATTCAAAACGGAAATAATATTTACTTCAATAGCGGAAATGCGAACAAATGGATAAAAATTAAACTTCAAGGAAACCAAAGTAACCGAAACGGAATTGGAGCACGTGTAGAAATTTATGGCGCATTCGGAAAACAAATTCGAGATGTCAGAAGCGGTGATGGATTCAAGTACATGAGTTCTTTGAATGTTCATTTTGGTATTGGTGCTGCAACTGCAATCACACAATTGATTGTTCGTTGGCCGTCTGGTGTTGTAGATGTAATCAATAATCCTAACATAAATCAATCTCTTTTAGTAGTAGAAGCATCTTCACCATTAACGGTTCAAAGTTTTGAAAATTCAAATTTTTCTATTTTCCCGAATCCAACAACTGATCTTTTAAATATTAGTTTAAAAAATAACGCCGAAATAAAGAGTCTAGAAATCTATGATTTGACAGGTAAGTTAATTGCAACTCAAATTTCGAATGAACAAAAATTTGAAACTAAAAATTTGGCTACTGGTAACTATATTATTCTTTTACAAGATTCTGACAACAAGTTATATTCTGAGAAATTCATTAAAAAATAGAATATTTTAAAAACTACTCCGTTTTTTTAGTATTATAAATACCGAAAATAAAATTATTCTTTGTTCAAAAAAGTTGGATGAAAATAGTTTTTTAAAAAAAGAGATAACTATTTAGAAAACTAACAGCGTTTTTTAAATAGTTATCTCATTTTTAGATTCGATCAAAACTTGTAGAAATGGGTTGACACTTTTTTATAAAACCAATTTTTAATAAAGATTAAATTGTTGCAATAATACATTATGGGTCAAGTGTCGTATGTTGCGGAATACCTAGAACAACTTTTTAATACAAAAACAATAAGTCAATTAGAAAAAAACGAGTGTCATAATTGGTTCAGCTCAATTACTCCATCAATTCCCTCTTTCTGGCTTATGAGTTTTAGGCAAACTCTTAAGTTGGTTTTGTTAATGGAAGTTTGGTATTGAAACGATAAATTTGTCTAACCAAATCCTAAAATGAGGCAAATGCATTAGACATTGAGTGCTATTTTCTAGTGCCAAAAACTAAAAAAATTACTGTAACAAATTTAAAAAAAATCGACATATTGTTTAATCTTTAAATATTGCGTTTAACATTTTAAATTAGTTATGATGAATAATCGGAGAAATTGGTTAAAACAAACAGGATTAGCGTTCGTGAGTGTCGGAATTATTCCACTTGAGAATTTTGAAATTGCAAAAACAGAACCTTTAATCGAAGAGAAAGACAATTTTAATCCAATTCGTTTAAGGTCGAATGAAAATCCTTATGGACCATCAGCGTTAGCCAAAAATGCTATGCTGAAAAACATAAGTACAAGCAATCGTTATAATTGGGAAATGACTTCAGAATTAATAGCTTTAGTTGCTGATAAAAATCAAATTACTGCAGAAAATATTTTATTAGGAGCAGGATCAACTGAAATTTTAGATTTAGTAGTCCGATTTTGCGCTACTGAAAAAGGTAGTTTTATTTTATCAAACCCAACTTACAATTATTGGACTGAAACTGCTGAAAAGTTAGGCTTAAAAAAAATAGAAATCCCATTAACCGAAAGTAAAAATCACGATTTATCAGCAATGCTGAAGGCTATAGAACCTGATACCAGGATGATTTATATTTGCAATCCAAACAATCCTACAGGAACTATTTGTGAAAGAAATCAACTTGTGAACTTTATTAATGAAGCATCTAGAAAAGTTTTAGTTTTAGTTGATGAAGCCTATATAGAGTTCACAAAACAGGAATCAATTGTAAGTTTAGTAAAAGAAAATAAAAATTTAATTATTGTAAAAACATTTTCAAAAATTTATGGTTTAGCAGGAGCAAGAATCGGATATGGTATCGCCAATTCTGAAACCATTGAAAAAATTAGTCAATTACAATCTTGGAATAACGGGAGCATAAGCGTAGCATCGCTTTCGGGAGCAATTGCATCTATAAAAGATAATAAATTTGTATTAGAAACCTACTCATTGAATGAAAAAGCTAGAAACTATACGATTAAAGAACTTGAAAGATTAAAAATACATTGTATTCCGTCACATTCAAATTTTGTTTACTTTTCATTGCTAGATTATAAAAAAGATTTTTTTGAACAATTAAAAAATAACTACATAATAGGAACCAAAATTTATGAAGAAAATGGAAAATGGTCAAGAATTACAATCGGAACCATTAAAGAAATGCAACAATTTATAAAAGCATTAGAATAAAGAACAGTGTGGGATAACGTTTGGCTCAATTACTTCGTCTAATAGTTCTTGCGTCTATGATGGCGTTTTAGACACACGAGCGAATTGAACTGAAGAACCAAACTTAAAGTTGATTTTGATTTTGCAATTGGAAGTCTCGTCCTAAATCGATAAATTTACAATACTAAATCTAAAACTAACCTCAAGGCGCAAGACGTTTATAATTAATTTCGAGCGACAGAAACCAAAACTAGATTAGCAAATCAAATTAATAAATATGATTTTAAAAAGAGGAAAACTAAAATATTAAAATGAAAAAACATTAAAAATCATCCTCTTTATTCTAATTATTATATTTGGTTTTATTTGGCTTTTGTTTTTAGGTTCTAGTCATAACGTACCATTTGAAACTCATTTATCTTTCTTGATATTGATTGTCTTTTTATTGTTTTTGCTTTTTTTGACTAGATTCTAAATATTAAAGATTAATACCTAAAATGGAAGTTTACTATCATTAGCATAAAAAAAATACATTAAATTAAATCTTTAATATCAGAACTTGAAAACCATAAAAAGTAAAAATTGAGTTTTGGATATAAAAGTTTGCCAAACATAAACTCTAAAATCGAATCTAAAAAATTTGAACAAACTCTTTTATAAATCCTAGAAAAAGAATTAAGTAATGAAATATACATTAGAAGGGCAAGAAACGAAAAGGTTAAAATTTAGACTATTAAATATTGAGGATTTTGATGATTGTATTGAATTGTTCAAAGACAATGAGGTTTGTCGATTTTTAGGGGTTGACAAAATTGAAACGCCAAATGAAAGATGTAAACTTTGGTTTGAAATCACATTTGATAGGTATAAAAATGATTTAGGTGGACAAAATATATTGATAGAAAAAAATACAAATAAAATTGTTGGACAAAGTGGGCTTTTAGTTAGAGAAATTGATGGAAAACAAGAAATTGAAATTGCATATTCAATTTTGCCAGAATACAGGAAAAAAGGATTTGCAACAGAATCGACTGAAAAGTGTAAAGATTTTGCATTTGAAAATAAATTTTCTGAAAGTTTAATTTCAATAATTCACATTGAAAATATTAATTCTGAAAAAGTTGCAAAGCGTAACGGAATGAGAAAAGATAAAACTACTACATTCAAAGGAATGTCGGTGAATATTTATAGAATACATTCTAAAGAATTGAAAAATAAATAAAAAAACGAAAACACAAAAGTAGTTTAGCAAAATTCCTTTGATTGTTACTCTTGCAAACTCGAGTAAATTTAGTTAAACAAGCGAAACGAACTTGAAAATTAGTTGTGTACTTGAAAGTGTAGCATTAAATTAATACCTTTAAATCAAACTAACTCAAAAACTATAAGATTTCATTAATAGTTTGAATGAGAAATAATTAAAGATAAAATGTAAATAAAACATGAGCAATATAACATTTCAAACTATAAATTGGGAAACTTTAGAAAAAGTAACTCATAGCGGAGAAACTGGAAAAGCATTTTGGCAAACAAAAAAATTTGAACATTTAAGAATTAGAATTGTTGAATATACTGCTGGATATCTGGCCGATCATTGGTGTCAAAAAGGGCATATTGTACAATGCCTTGAAGGCGAATTTGAAAGCGAGCTCGAAAACGGGGAACTTTTTAAATTATCTAAAGGAATGACATACATTGTCTCGGATGATTTGAGTTCTCATCGTTCAATATCTAAAAATGGTGTCAAACTATTAATAATTGATGGTGATTTTTTAAAAAATGAAACTTTATGATTTCAAAGGATGGCTTTAATTCAAAACGAACTAAAAAAATAATGAAGTAAACTTGCAAACAAGCAAAAAATAATATGAAGCCTATTAATTCAAATAAAACTAAAATATATTATTACTTTTAGTTTTGAAAATGTTCGGAGTTTTAAGTCTCTTAATTAAATCGATAATTTTTAATGCGATTCTAATCTCCATTTTTTACTAATTTGGGTTGCAGTATGTATCATTTCTAAATCCCATGAACTAAGATCCCAATTTTTAAATATCATTTTTTTTATTTCTGAACAATCTTCAATTTTTGATAAAGCGTCTGCTAAAATTTTTTGTTCTAGTTGCAATTCTAAATCTGTGAAAGGAATTTTTTCTAATTCGAAAATTCTTGTCCAAATTTTATTATTTTCGGTATAACTTTGATTTTCGACAATGCTTTTTAGCCTTTTAAAATCATTGAGGTAATCAAGATAGTCTGAATCAATTTTAAATGAATTTCCTAGTCTTTCGAAAATTACAAATTCTACATTTTGACATCTTGAAAGTACTTTTGGTAAAACATCAAATATTTCTCTAGGAATGCAATCATCATGAGTATCGCGTCTTATCTTTTTATCTTTTTGATAAAGGCTATTTTGCCAACTTCCGCCAGATACATGAATTTCTTTTACTTCAGTTAAAGGATACAAATCTACCAAATCTAAAATATCAATCTCAAAATTATGAGATTGACAATAAATGTTATGCAAATCAAGGATTACAAATCCACCAACAGATTCAATTATTTTTTCTATGAACTTGCCTTGTTCCTCTACATCATTTTTTGAAAATGAAAAAGCAAGATTTTCGACTCCTACAGGAAGTTGAACTGAATCTTGAAGTCTTTTCACACGATCAATACCAATTCGAAGTGTTGTTTGGTTGAGCGAAACAGGCAAAGGAAATCCTGAATGATAATCTGAACTTGACATGAATCCAAAATGCTCGGAAATATGATTGTATTTGCGTTTTTTGGTTTCTCTTTTAAGTTTTTCAAGCCAAGAATCTTGCCTTTTTGTCCAATTTGCGTCAAATAACGAATAATAAACACCATGTCCTAATAGTTTATTTTCAAAACTAAAATCATCAAGTAACCCAGTAAGCCATTCGGGTTCAGAATTTTCTTTGACAATTGTGTCAAAAGACCACTCAATGGCATCAATTTGTTCTTCTTGAAACAAAGGCAAGCAAGCTTTCAGAAAATCATTTTCTGGCATAATTGCTATTCCAACACTTGGTTTTTTCTTTAGATTATCCTTTTCCACAGCCTGGACAATATTTATGAACTCTAATAGTACTATCGTTTTTTCTTTTTTGAGCTAATATTTTTTTCTGCTCGGCATCAACTTTTCTAACGCTATCAAGTTGTCTTTTTTGGATTTCGATTGAAGGTCTTTTAGAAATTTGAGCATTCGATTCAAAACTAACTAAACTGCTTGAAGAAACCATTGCAGATAAAACAATATTTGATATTTTCATTGATGCTTTTATTTTTTAGATCTAACAGGTTTTAGAAACCTGTTTGGTGTATAAATTTATATATTTAAACTATTATCCCATGCCACAAGCAGGGCAATTTTGTCCTATGTTTTTTGCCATTTCTACATCAGCTTTTGCAATGCTATCTTGTTTTATTTTTTCGATTTCTGCCTTGGATTTAATTTTTGTACTTTTATCGCTTTTACAGTTTACAAAAAAACTTGCTGAAATCATTGATGCTATAACCACATTTGATATTTTCATAATTTATTTTTTTAGTTTTTTAGTTCAAAATACGTACCAATTTATTCTAATACTCACCTCTTTTTTTAAATCTAGGATCATCTCGTTTAATAAACTCTGTTTTTCGAATAATGGCTTGTGGTTTTTCAAAACTTGCTTCTTCGGTTTTGCTAGAAGGTTCAATGAGTTGGTTGAGTTCTAAAATTTCGGTTTCAGTCAAATCACGAAAACGCCCAACAGGCACATCAAGGGAAATATTGATGATTCGTGTTCGCTTCAAAGCCGTTACTTCGTAACCAAGATATTCGCACATTCTTCGAATTTGTCGATTTAATCCTTGGGTGAGTATAATTCTGAAAACGGTTTTGCTGACTTGTTCTACTTTGCATTTTTTTGTGATCGTATCAAGAATAGGAATTCCGTTTCCCATTTTTTGGATGAATCTATCTGTGATGAGTTTGTTAACGGTTACTATATATTCTTTTTCGTGGTTGTTTCGAGCCCGAAGAATTTTGTTGACGATATCGCCATCATTAGTCATGAAAATTAATCCTTCGCTGGCTTTATCTAATCTACCAATGGGGAAAATACGCTTTGGATAATTGATGTATTCCACAATATTGTAACGTACATCGAGATTTGTGGTGCATTCAATCCCCACGGGTTTATTGAAAGCCAGATATATTGGTTTCTCTTTTTTATCATGAATTAATTTTCCGTCTACACGAACTTCGTCATTTGGCGCTACTTTTGTGCCCATTTCTGGAACGACTCCATTGATTGTTATTCTGCCATCTTCGAGCAATTTGTCTGCTTCGCGACGAGAGCAAAATCCGGTTTCTGAGAGGAACTTGTTGATTCGAGTGAGGTTTTCTTCCATGATGTAAAAGTACTTTGTTTTTTTGATTTTCAAATCTTGGTTGGATACAAATTTAAAAAAAGACCTAACAGGTTTTTAAAACCTGTTGGGTCTGATCTAAAAATATTATTTTTATGTTTTTTGAATGACTTGAAATTTAACGAAACTTAATCCCCAAAATTGTTCACTAGCCCCGATTGAAGCGGCATCCTTTTTCAAGTTTTGTAAGTTCGCGTTTTAGCGAATTTACAAAACTTGAAAAAGATATAGCGGAAAGCGGGATTAGGCTTCGAATAAAAAATCAGTCATTTTTTGATATAAGTTATCATTGTGTAAACTGTGACCCAAGTTTTGTGTTTGAATGAAAGTAGCGTTTTTCCAGTTGACATTAATTTTTTCGGCTTCGCTCATGGCGACAACGGTGTCATGAATGTCATGAACTATCATTGCTTTTGTTGAAATTTGAGATGCGAATTTTTTTGCTGAAAATTCGTTTACTGGCTTGTTGAATCTTTGTGAAAAGGTATTTTCTAAATGAAACTGAAGTTTGGAATTCAGACTCAACATATTGCAGTAATTGATAATCAAATTTTTGAGATCTGATGGTGCGCCCAGCAAAATCATTTTATCGATGTTTTTGTTTTGATGTAAATATTGGTAATAAATGCAAGCGGCACCACCAATAGAGTGTCCAATCAAAATATCTGGATTGTGTAACTTCACAAATTCGGCTATGGTTTGAGCATATTTTGGAACTGTAAATTCTTTTCCGCTAGATAATCCGTGTGCGGGAGCATCAATGGCAAGAATGGTGCTTCCTGTTTTTTTGAGATGTGGTAAGAATTTTTCCCATCGCAAGGAATTGCTTTCCCAACCGTGAACCAAGAGTATTTTATGATTATTTCCTTTCCATGTGTAGGTTTGTATTTTGTGTTCGCCATCTGAGAAAACTCCTTTTTCTGCAACTTCTAACATTTCTGGAAGTTGGTTTGGATTTAATTTTCCGTCTCGTGGTTCACTAAAAAGTTCATAGGCTAATTGCGATGCTTTTTTTGGACTTATAAAAACCAAGCAGTTGATATAGAATCCTACAGATTTTGTGAGCAGAAAGTATTTTAGTTTTTTCATTTGTGTAAATTCTTTTTTTGATCGGTCACATATGAGACTGCTTTTTAATAGTAATACAAATAACTTTTAGTTGGCGATTTCATATAAAAAAACCTCGAAATTCGAGGTTTTGATTTGTATTAGAATTTTGAAAACATTTTTTCCATTTTTTCTTTTTCTTCTTCTGCTAATGCAGAGTCAACCAAAATTCGTCCAGAATGTTCATCAATAATTATTTTTTTTCTGGCTGCAATTTCAACTTGTGTTTGTGGTGGAATTGTGAAAAATGATCCTGCAGATGCTCCTCGCTCAATTGAAACTACTGCTAAACCATTTCGAACACTTGAACGAATGCGTTTATAGGCAGCCAATAGACGTTCTTCTATTAATCCTTCGTATTCGGCAGATTTTTGAGTAAGAAAAGTTTCTTCTTTTTGGGTTTCAGACATAATGTCGTTTAACTCTTCTTTTTTGTGTTTTAGATGTGTTGATTTTTGCTCTAAACGATCTTTAGAATCAGAAATTACTTGTTTTTTATGCTCCATTGAAGCACGCATTTCTTTCATTTGTTTTTCGTTCAATTGAATTTCAAGTTCTTGAAATTCAACTTCTTTTGTCAACGAGTTAAACTCACGATTGTTTCGAACTGTTTCTTGTTGTTTTGTATATTTTTTTATTGATTCTTGATGATCTTCAATAGCAATTTTTTTTGCTTTGATTTGATCTTCCATGATATCTAAATCAGATTTCAGTTTTTCTGAACGTGAACTAAGTCCAGCAACTTCGTCTTCAAGATCATCAACTTCTAAAGGAAGTTCTCCACGAACGTTACGAATTTCGTCAATTCTTGTATCAATAATTTGCAAGTCATACAATGCTCTTAACTTTTCTTCAACGCTCAATTCTTTTGTATTCGCCATAATAATTTATAAATAGTAAACTGGATTTGTATTTTCTTGTGACAAATAAATTTTATTTATCAAATTTGAATTTGCAAAATTACTGATTTTTTTGTTAAGATAATCAAAAATATAATTTTTTGTATAACGTTCTGATTCAAAATGTCCTATGTCTGCTAAAAGTAGTTTATTTTCAGCTTCGTAAAACTGATGGTATTTTAAATCTGCTGTTAAAAAAGCATCTGCACCCATTATAATTGCTTTGGAAATCGCAAAACTTCCTGCTCCACCAAGCACAGCAACTTTTTTTATTTTTTTATTTAGAAACTTTGAATGTCGAATTCCGTTTGAAATCATTTTTTGTTTTACGAATTCTAGAAAGTCTTTTTCATTCATTTCGGTTTCGAGTTCGCCAATCATACCAAGACCAATATTTTGGTGCTGATTTTCGAGGTTGTAGATTTCATACGCCACTTCTTCATATATATGATTCTCAAAAAGTGCTTTCAGTATTTTAGATTCTAAATATTTTTCAAAAGTGATTTCAATTTTAATTTCATTTGTAAAAGTCAATTGTCCTTTTGCTCCAACAACTGGATTGCTGTTTTCGTTTCCTTTGTAGGTAGAAAAACCTTCGGAATTGAAACTACAATCATCATAATTTCCTATTTTTCCTGCACCTGCTACATGTAGTGCATTTCGGAGTTTTTCTGCATTTTCTAGCACGGTATAGGTTACTAATTTTTTGATGAAATGTTGTTTTGGAATTAGGATTTTGGTATTTACAAGACCTAAAGCATCACAAAAAATTTTGTTCACACCTTCTTGATGATTGTCTAATGTGGTGTGGACTGCAAAAATAGCGATATCGTTTTTGATGGCTTTGAGAATGGAACGCTCAACATAGTTCTTTCCTGTTATTTTTTTTAAACCCGAAAAAATAATGGGATGAAAACAGATTACCAAATTACATTTTTTTGTAATTGCCTCATCGATAACAGATTCTAAAGCATCATGGCAAACTAATACTCCAGTAACAATTTCGTGTGTATTCCCAACTAATAATCCAACATTGTCAAAATCTTCGGCATATGCTAAAGGAGCAATTTCTTCGAGAAGTGTTGTTATTTCATTTATTTTCATGATAGGAATTTTGACAAAAGTAATCAAAAATTGTATTTTAAAAATACTTCAGAAATTGACTTGAAATTAATTAATATTTTATTGAAGTGGTTTAAAATAATTTATCGTTAATAATTGTCGTCCGATAAAACCAACATATAGTCCCTATGGGACAAAAATAAAAATATAACTTACTATCTACCAACATTTAATCTCTACGAGATATACTCC